>NZ_JAPCIY010000053.1:0-31028 GCF_027707645.1 Aeromonas sp. QDB30
GCGCGAGCAGCTATCACCCAGTAATGGGAATCCCCCTCCTGTGACGCGAAGCGCTAAGGTGGGGGAGGATGTCAAGGGTACCGAGACGTTGCGCATCACGCTCATCACCCCGGCCACTGCCTCGTTGGCCTGGTCGGTCTTTGGCAGGGTCTTGATGTAGAAGGAGGCGCGGGCAAAACGGTCCGCCGAGCGGTTGGTGCCGGGCAGCATGGTGAGACCGCCAATCTCCTCCCAGTAGTCGTTGAGGGCCAGTTGCTTGTCAAAGGTCGGCGAGTTGGTCATCACCTGATAGCTGCGGTCGTGGTAGCTCTGCAGCTTGCCCCCCACGTACTGGAAGATGGCGGAATCGCCGCTCGCATCGGAGAGGGAGAGGTGCAGCTGGCCCGGCTTGCCATCCGGGGTCAGGGTGGTCACCACATAGAACTCGTCCTTCGACAGGGCGGCGACCGAATCGGCCACGGTGGCGAAGTTGTCCAGCGCGTACTGGGCCCAGAGCGAGATGGAGAGAGTCTTGCGCGGATCCTTGTCGCTCGGGGTCACATACTCGGACTCGGTCAGATAGAGGAGGTTGGCCACCAGCCCCTTCTCGTTCATGCCGTCGGCGGTGCCCGCATCGAAGCCTGCCGCCACCACGGAGCCGTAGCGCGACGTCCACGTCATGGAGTGCGCACCGGCCTCCCCTTCCCGCGCGATGCCACGGGGCAGCGCCCAGAGATTGGTCGGCATGGCGCTGCGCCAGTCCATGGTACGACCGGTCACCACCAGCGCTCCCTCCCCCTGATAGACGGCGCGGGTACAGGCATCGGCGAGGGAACTGACGGAGAGGGAGACGGTCAGGGCCAGCAGGGTCTTATGCAACAGGGGGGAACGCAGGATTGTCATATGGATCACTCGAGTCTGTTGAAAACACAAGCATACCCCTTTTTGCATAACAGGGGCTGACTGAGGCTGGCAAACCAGGTGACAGATCTATCAACAGAGGTGCTGCCCTGCCAATCAGCGATCAATATCCATAAATTAATCAAAAAGATAAGCAAGCCACTTCGGGGCGATACCGCCAGATGCCATTCGCTGGCTTGCGTCGGTTTCAGACACATACCCTGCCCGCCAGCAGGCGGACAGGGAGGGGCTCAGCCTTCCTTCTTGCGGATACTCAGCCCCAGCTCGCGGCCACGCAGGCGGGCATAATAGATGGTGCCCACAAACGCCAGGGTGGTGAGCACCAGCTCCACCACCGCCAGCCACCGCTCCCCCTCATCCGTGGTGATCAGGGTCAGGGCGTGCAGGAAGTAGGGCATCAGCACGAAATTGCCCCAGGCGTGGGTGTAGGGATTGCCCTGCACTATGCCCTTGAGGGGGAAGAGCAGCGGCACCGTCCAGATCACCGGCAACAGCCAGGGGGCGAGATCCGGGTGGGGCGAGAGCCAGAGGTGCCAGAGCAGCACCCAGGCCAGCAGGCCGAAAAAACCGGCCAGGGTCAGCAGGCGAGCGAAGCGGGTGCTCACTTGAGGATCTCCAGCACCTGCTCGGGCGGACGACCTATGCGGGCCTGCCCGTTCTTGATGACAATGGGGCGCTCGATGAGCTTGGGGTGCTGGTGCATGGCACGAATGAGATCATCGCCGCTCACCTCGCCGAGCCCCAGCTCCTTGTAGAGCTCTTCCTTGGTGCGCATCAGCTGTCGGGGATCCGTGAAGCCAAGCTGACTCAGGAGGGTGCGGATCTGTGCCTCACTCGGGGCCTGCTCCAGATAGAGCACCACCTCGGGGGCGACCCCGTGCTGTTCCAGCAAGGCCAGGGTTTCACGGCTCTTGGAGCAGCGCGGATTGTGGTAGATTTGGGTCTCGCTCATGATAACTCCCTGATTAATCGCAAGATGGGACAAGAAATGGCGCTATTGTAGGGGAAACGGATGGTCAGGGTAAGCGGGAAGGCTATGGAAATGAAACGGATCTGTTGGCTGATTGTGGCAACCCTGCTGGGGGCCTGCAGCCCGGCACCCGACTTTACCGACGGCGCGGGAAAGAAGGTCAGCCTCGCGGAGCTCGGTGGCAAACCACTGCTGGTCAACTACTTCGCTCCCTGGTGCGCCCCCTGCCTGCGGGAGATGCCCCTGCTGGCAACATTGCACCAGGAAGGTCAGATCCGGGTGATCGCCATCCACTATGACCCCGCCTCTCCCGCCGAACTGACCGAGCTGGCACGGCGCCACGCCATCAGGGTTCCCCTGATGATCCCGGATGACGACGCCCGCCTCCCGTTCCCAAGGCCCGGGGCGCTGCCCACCAGCTATCTGCTCGATGCCAGGGGCACGCTGCTGGAGACCCTGGTGGGAGAGCTGGACGAACAGAAGCTCGCCGAGATAAAACGCCGCCTGGCGAGCGCCCCATAGCAGAGCCATCCATCACTCTCATTTCTTCATCATCAAGATGCGTTGAAACCGATGAAAGGCCCTATTTTAGCCTGCAAAACAAGGCGGGATGCCCCCAAAGGAGCACCCCGCCTGCCATCAACCCGCTCCGGACTCAGCCCTTGAGGCTGTCCAGATCCTTCTTGGCCCGCTCCAGCTGGGTGATACGCGCCTCGATGCGGGCCAGGGTCAGCTTGTCACTGGTGGTGCCCCGCGCCACGATCAGTTCGTCGATGGCCGCCTGGTAGTCCCCGCGCAGGGAAAGGGTCTCCGCCCGTGCCATGTGCAGGTCCGTCATTCTGCCCGCCTTGCGGTAGGCGTCCGACAGCAGGCTCCAGGCCAGGCTGTTCTCGTCGTGCTCCCGGGCATAAGGGTCCAGGATGGCGATGGACTTCTTGTAGTTGCCCCCCTCCAGATAGGCGTTGCCGAGGTTCACCACCACCACCTCGTTGTCCGGCATCCGGGTGCGGAAGCGCTCCAGTCTGGCGATGGCCTGGGCGCTGCGCCCCTTGGCGAGATCGATGTCGGTCAGGGCATCCACCACGAAGAGATCCTCCGGGTGACGGGTCGCCAGCTCCTGCATCAGGGTGTCGGCCTCGTCGGTGCGCTTGAGCTGCAACAGGGCCAGCGCCTTGCCATAGATGGCGGCATCCTTGAGGGGGTAATCCCCCTTCTGCAGGCGGCTGTCGAAGTAGGTGAGCAGCGCCTGGGGCGTCTCGGTGCCATAGCGCACCTGGATGCGCACCTTGGCCAGCCAGAAGTCCAGGCTCGGCGGCAGGGCGCGCGCGCCATAGCTCCCGGCCCGGGCACGGGCTTCGCTGATCCGGGTCTCCGGCAGGGGGTGAGTCAGCAGCATCTCCGGCGGCTTGCTGGCATAGCGGTACTCCGCCGCCAGCTTCTGGAAGAAGTTGGCCATGCCCATGGGATCGAACCCGGCGTCATACAGCGTCTTCATGCCGATGCGATCCGCCTCGTATTCGTTGTCCCGGGTGTAGTTGATGGCCGACTGCATCGACAAACCAAGCGTGGTCTGCAAGGCCGCGATGCCGGCGGTGGGGTTGATCACCGCGAGTGCAATGGAGCCCACCAGGCCGGCCAGGGTCATGGCGGAGCTGCTCGCCTGTGCCTCCATGTAACGGGCGATGTGACGCTGGGTCACGTGGGTGATTTCGTGGGCCAGTACCGAGGCCAGCTCGCTCTCGCTCTCGGCGTAGAGGAAGAGGCCGGTGTGCACCTTCACCCGGCCACCAAGGAAGGCCGCCGCGTTGATGCTGGGATCGTTGATGAGGAAGAAGGTGAACGGAAAGCGCACCCCGTCGGCATTGGTCAGCAGCCGCTGGCCCAGATCGTCGATGTATTCGTTGAGCACGGGGTCATCGATGATGGGCAGGCCCGCCCGGGCAAAACGCATGAAGGCGTTGCCGTAGCGCACCTCCTGCTCGATGGGCAGTGCGGCGACCCCGGCGGTACCGATGTCGGGCAACTGGTTGCTCCCCTGGGCGTGGAAGGTCGCCCCCATCAGGGTGACCAACAGGGGAAGCGATGCTATCAGGGGGGAAAAACGTGCCACGTTATCTCTATCTCCAATCAGACCCCAGCGGGCATCGGCAGAATACCCTTGCCATTCAAGGCCCACAAGCGTTGTTTCATCCTCTCATCACGGCCATAATGACCGCCACGCACGCGATGGAGTTCTCATGGAACAGCTCGACCTGACCCCCTGGCGTTGTCCCGAGCCCCTCATCCGGCTCAAGCTCTGGTTGCGCCAGGCCCGGCCCGGTCAATCCGTGTGCATCCAGCTCGGGGATGCAGGCTCCCGGCAGGACATTCCCGCCTATCTGCGCCGTCAGGGTCACCATGTCCAGACCCGGGAAGAGTCAGCTACCCGCCTCTCCCTGCTGCTCGTCGTTGCCCGTCCCCCCCGGGACGCCCTGCTCGCCCCCGAGCCCATGCCACCCCGTGAGCCGCCATCAAGGAAGCCTCGATGTTAGATGTATTGAAGCGCTGGTATCAGACCCGTTTTTCCGACCCCGATGCCGTCACCCTCTTCCTGCTGCTGGTCTTCTGCTTTGCCGTGCTCTGGCTGTTTGGGGATCTGCTGGCACCGCTGCTGGTGGCCCTGGTGATGGCCTATCTGCTGGAGTGGCCGGTGAGTCGCCTGCAACGGGGCGGCCTCTCTCGCACCGTCGCTACCAGCCTGGTCCTGCTGTTGTTCATCACGGTGACGACCCTGATGCTGCTGGGCCTCATCCCGACGCTGGTGAGCCAGGGGGTCAACCTGGCCAAGGAGGCCCCCGCCATGCTGGCCCATGCCCAGGACTATGTGCGCACCCTGCCGGAAAAATACCCCGAGATCATCGACGTCAGCCTGGTGGAAACCATCATCGACAACATTCGCCAGCGCATCCTGACCGGCGGCGAACAACTGGTGAGCGCCTCTTTGAGCTCCCTCATCAACGTGGTGGCCATCCTCATCTACGCCATCCTGGTGCCCCTGATGGTCTTCTTCATGCTCAAGGACAAACAGGTGCTGATGGGCGGCCTGCGCCGCTTCCTGCCCCGCAACCGCACCCTGGTGAACCGGGTCTGGGTGGAGATGAACGACCAGATCATCAACTACATCCGCGGCAAAGTGATCGAGATCGTCATCGTCGGCATCGCCACCTATGTGCCCTTCGCCCTGATGGGATTACGCTACTCCGCCCTGCTGGCGGTCGCGGTGGGCTTTTCCGTGCTCATCCCCTATATCGGCGCCGCCGCGGTGACCGTGCCGGTGGCCATGGTGGCCCTGTTCCAGTGGGGGCTGACCCCCGACTTCGCCTGGCTGATGGTGGCCTATTTCGTGATCCAGGCCCTCGACGGCAACCTGCTGGTCCCCCTGCTCTTCTCCGAGGCGGTCAACCTGCACCCGGTGGCCATCATCATCGCCGTGCTGGTGTTTGGCGGTCTGTGGGGCTTTTGGGGCGTCTTCTTCGCCATTCCCCTCGCCACCCTGGTCAAAGCGGTGCTCAACGCCTGGCCCAAGCGGGAAGATCTCCCCCGCCCCGCCCCCTGACCCTGGCAAGGGGCGAGGCTGGGTCTCGCCCCTTCCAGATACCGGCCACCAGCAGCACCTCCGTGACGCTGGCTCATGCTTGCCTTGTCGGGTTTAATTGAAAACCGACATCCGTTTGACTTGCTACGCAGGTCTGATTCGTTCCCACTGCCCACCCACCGACAAGGATCTGTCATGTCCCCAGTCCCTGCCCTGCGCCATGCCTCTTTGGGTGCCTTTCTGGCACTGCTGTTCTGTTCTCCCGTCCGGGCAGACCTCGATATCGGGGCCCTCAGCGCCTTCTCCAGCGACAGCCCTGACAGCCCCATTCCCAAGGGGCTGGTGCTGGGCGGGGCCGTCATCGGCGGTCAGGCCCGTTACCAGCACCAGGACGACACCCTGATGCCCATCCCGGGGGCCCTCTATTTTGGTGACAACCTGATGTATCTGGGGGATCGGGCCCGCTACTACCTCAGCCGGGATGGCAACCTCTCGACCTATGCCTTCGGCCGGATGCGCTTTGGCAACCTGGACCCGGACGACGATCCCTTCCTCCATGGCATGGAGAAGCGCAAGGGGCAGTTCGAGGCCGGTGTTGGGGCCGATCTCATCACTCCCTACGCCCTCTGGAGCGTGCGGGCCACCACGGATGTGACCGGCACCAGCAACGGTCAGGAACTGATGCTGTGGGCCAACTTCCCCATCATCCGCGGTCCCCTGCTGCTGATGCCGGGAGCCGGCGTGATGCTGCGCAGCCACAACCTCGCCAACTACTACTTCGGCGGTGTCTCGCAAGACGAAGCGAGGGCGGACAGGCCGGCGTGGAACACGGGCACCACCCTCTCCCCCATGGTCTCCCTCATCGGCAGCTATCGCTTCAGCGCCAACTGGATTGGCGGCTTTGGCATCAACTACGAGCGCTACGACGACGACATCGCGGACAGCCCCATCGTCCAGCATCAGGGAGAACTCTATGCAGGCTTCGGGGTGGGCTACATCTGGTAGCCCCATCCGGGCTCGACAACAAAAAAGGAGCCCATGGCTCCTTTTTTACGGCTATCCGGCGCAGCGCCACCCTGCCACTTCGGCGAGAAATTCGGCGAGCGCCCGGTTGATGAACGCGGGGTTCTCCAGGGTCGAGATGTGACCGGCCCCCGGGATCTCCCTGAACGGGCACCCCAGCACCTCGGCCATCAGATACCCCTCCAGCACAGGGCGAGCCTTGTCCTCGCACCCCGTCATCACCAGTGCGGGCAGCCTCATCTCTTCGAGCCAGTCGATGCGATCCTCCCGGGTCACGAAGCTGCGCCCCACCGCCACCAGGCTCGCCACCTTGTCGGCGGGCCATTGGGCCAGCCGTGCCTTGAAACCGGCCATCAGGGCCGCGTCCGGTTGATGGGCGAAAAAGAGCGGCGCCACCTGATCGGCGATGGGCGCAGGCACGGCGCCGACCTGTTCGATCATCGCCAGCATGCCGAGATAGCGCTCGCAGGTGATCTGGGGTTCAAGGCCGACGAAGCTGTCCATCAGCACCACTCCCTTGAGGCGAGCAGGCGCCATGCGCGCCAGCTCCACGCCCCACATGCCACCGATGGAGAGCCCCACCAGCACGCACTCGTCGATGCCAAGGGCATCGAGCAACGCCAGATGATCCCGGGCCAGGGTCGCCAGGGTGCATGGCCCCTCGGGCAGCACATCGGAATCCCCGTGACCCCACAGCTCGGGCACGATGCAGCGATACTGCCCCTTGAGGGCCTCGATTTGCGGTACCCACATGGCACTGTCCCACAGGTAACTGTGGCCAAAGAGCAGTGCCGGACCCTGCCCCTCGTCCAGATAGGCCATGCGGCGGCCCGCTATCTCCATAAACTGCTTCATGTTTTCTCCTGTTGCCAGCGGCGATGAAACTGGCTTTCCTGTTTTTCTGTTGCCAGCGGCTGATGAGGTGGCAGTGTAACACGCCACCCTTGGCAGGGGTGCCCGCCTGGTGCAAGCTGGAGAGACTCACAACGAGGAGTCACCAAGGAGAGGATGATGGCCAAGGAAAAGAGCAAGAAACGCCCCCGTCTGGACAAGAAGACCTACGAACATCACCTCACCCACCTGCAGGAGGAGCTGGTCAAGTTGCAGGAGTGGGTCAAGCAGGAGGGGCTCAAAGTGGTGGTGCTGTTCGAGGGGCGCGACGCCGCGGGCAAGGGCGGCGTCATCAAGGCGATCACCGAGCCCCTCAACCCCCGGGTCTGCCGGGTCACCGCCCTGCCCGCCCCCTCGGATCGGGAACGCACCCAGTGGTACTTCCAGCGCTACGTGGCGCACCTGCCCTCGGCGGGCGAGATGGTGCTGTTTGATCGCTCCTGGTACAACCGGGCCGGGGTCGAACGGGTGATGGGCTTTTGCAGCGACGACGAGTATCGCGAATTCCTGCGCGCCTGCCCCGAATTCGAGCGGATGCTGATCCGCTCCGGCATCACCCTCATCAAATACTGGTTCTCGGTCAGCGACGAAGAGCAGGAGAAACGCTTCAAGGAGCGCATCAACACTCCCATCAAGCGCTGGAAATTCAGCCCCATGGATCTGCAATCCCGCTCCCGCTGGGTCGAGTATTCCCGCGCCAAGGATGACATGTTCACCTACACGGATACCGAGGATTGCCCCTGGTTCGTGGTGGACGCCGACGACAAGCGCCGCGCCCGCCTCAACTGCATCTCCCACCTCCTTGGCAAGGTGCCCTACGAGGCGATCCACTACGAGCCCATCACCCTGCCCCCCATCAAGACCGAAGGGTATGAGCGCCCGCCGCTCACCAGCCAGCACTTCGTGCCGGACGTCACCGCCGCCCTCGAGTCAGACAAGCACGGACAGTGATGGGCCCCGGCCAGCCGCACCCGCTGGCCGGAACCCGGGCTTCGGATGACGGGCAATAAAAAGCCGGTCTTGCGACCGGCAAAAGGCATTGAACGTATAGAAAGGAAAACCTGGCACTCTCGCCCTCTCAGGCGCGGATATATTTGGCCGTGCGCGGGAACGCCTGCTCTTTGGCATCGAACAGGTAGCAGGCTTCGGCCGGGATGCCGACGCTGTACTCCTGGCCGGTGGCCACGTCGATGTCGGAGCTCGCCTTGACGGTGAAGTCGTGACCATCCACGTCCATGTAGACGAAGGACTCGGCCCCCAGGTGTTCGGCTACCTGCACCACGCCGCTCACGCGGCTGTCGGCATGGGCATGACCCAGCGGCACCAGGTGCTCGGGGCGAATGCCCAGCTCCACCTTGTCGCCCACCGCGCCGCGACGGGCATCCACCCGTGCACGGACGGTATCGCCGGAGGTGAGCTTGACCAAGCACTCCTGCTCGCCGATCTCCACCAGCTCGCCCGCCAGGAAGTTCATCTTGGGGGAGCCGATGAAGCCTGCCACGAACTTGTTGTCCGGGTTGTGGTAGAGCTCGAGGGGGGTGCCGAACTGCTCCAGGTTGGTGGCCGCCTCGCCCTTGAGCGGGCTCAGCACCACGATGCGGTTGGCCAGCGTCATGGCCTCCACCTGGTCGTGGGTCACGTAGATGATGGTGGAGTTGAGCTCCTTGTGCAGCTTGGCGATCTCGATGCGCATCTTGACCCGCAGGGCAGCGTCGAGGTTCGACAGGGGTTCGTCAAACAGGAACACCTGCGGCTGCTGCACGATGGAGCGGCCGATGGCCACCCGCTGACGCTGACCGCCAGAAAGGGCCTTGGGCTTTCTGTCCAGCAGCGGCTCGAGACCCAGGATCTCGGCGGCGCGCATCACCCGCTTGTGGATGTTCTCCTTGTCCATCTTCTTGAGCTTGAGGCCAAAAGCCATGTTCTCGTAGATGTTCATGTGCGGGTAGAGGGCGTAGGACTGGAACACCATGCCGACGTTGCGCTCCACCGGCGGCACGTCGTTCATGTAGCGCCCGCCGATGGTCAGCTCGCCGCTGGTGATATCTTCCAGACCCGCGATCATCCGAAGCAGGGTGGACTTGCCGCAGCCGGACGGGCCGACGAAGACGATGAACTCCCCTTCCTTGATGTCGAGGTTGATGCTGCGCAGGGTGTCCTTGTGGACAGCCGGGTCGTAATTTTTGCGAACGTTGTTGAGTACTACTTCAGCCATGTCGAGCTCCGCTCTTGAATCTTTGCAAATCGTGATGACGGGGGGAGCCAGCTCCCCCGGCCATGAACCGTTAACCTTTCACGCCGCCTGCGGTCAGACCACCCACCAGCCAGCGCTGGGCGAGCAGGAAGACGACCGTGATGGGGAAGCCTGACAGCACGGCGGCTGCGGCGAAGTCACCCCACAGGTAGTTCTGCGGATAGAGGTACTGCTGGGCCCCGACCGCCAGGGTCAGATTGTTCACATCCTGCAACAGGATGGAGGCCATGGGCACCTCGGTGATGGAGCCGATGAAGGCCAGGATGAACACCACCGCCAGAATGGGCACCGACAGGGGCAGCAGGATCAGGCGGAACGCCTGCCACGGAGTAGCGCCATCGATGGCCGCCGCCTCCTCCAGGGAGGAGTCGATGGTCTCGAAGTAGCCCTTGATGGTCCAGACGTGCAGGGCAATGCCCCCCATGTAGGCCAGGATCAGGCCGCCGTGGGTGTTGAGACCCAGCCAGGGGATGTAGTCACCGATCTTGTTGAAGAGCGCGTAGATGGCCACCAGTGCCAGCACCGCCGGGAACATCTGGAAGATCAGCATGCCCTGCAGGATGGTGGACTTGCCACGGAACCGCAGACGGGCGAAGGCGTAGGCACAGGTGGTGGAGAGCACCACTATCATCAGGGCGGTGATGCCCGCCACCTTGATGGAGTTCCACAGCCAGGTCAGCACCGGGAACGGCGGCGGCGTGATGCTGCCATCGGCGTTGGTGATGGACATGCCGAGCGCCAGCTTCCAGTGATCCAGGGTCGGATTGGTGGGGATGATCTCCCCTACCGAGAAGTTGCCGTTACGGAACGAGATGGCGATGACCATGATCAGCGGGAAGATGATCAGTGCCAGGAAGCCCCACATCACCAGGTGGGTTGCCCACACCCGGTATTTGACTGATTTGGGTTGTACGATTGCCATGTTGAAGCCTCCTTACAGTTGCTTGTCGGCTTTGGACAATTTCAGGTTGAGCAAGGCCAGCGCACCCACGATGAGGAAGATGGCGGTGGCGATGGCACTGGCCAGACCGTAGTCCTGACCACCCGAGCCCTGGAACGCGATCCGGTAGGTGTAGCTCACCAGCAAGTCGGTGGTCCCGGCCGGCGTGGTGGCCCCGATGATGTCCGGCGCCCCGTTCGTCAACAACTGGATAAGTACGAAGTTGTTGAAGTTGAAGGCAAAGGATGCAATCAACAGCGGTGTCAGCGGCTTCATCAAGAGCGGTACGGTGATCTTGAAGAAGTTCTGTACCGGCCCCGCCCCGTCCATGGCGGACGCCTCGTAGAGATCTTCCGGAATGGCCTTGAGCAGGCCCATGCAGAGGATCATCATGTAGGGGTAACCGAGCCAGGTGTTGACGATGAGGATCATCACCTTGGCCAGGAAGGGATTGGTGTACCAGTCCGGCTTGATGCCGAAGGCCGCTTCCAGGAACAGGTTGATTTCACCGAAGTTCTGGTTGAACAAGCCCTTGAACACCAGGATGGAGATGAACGCCGGTATCGCATAGGGCAGGATCAGCATGACCCGGTAGAAACCACGCCCCCTGAGCTGCTCCCACTGCACCAGACACGCCAGCACCATGCCGATCGCCAGGGTGAACGCCACCGAACAGGCGGAGAAGATCACGGTCCAGACGAAGATCTGCATGAAGGGACTCTGGATACCCGGGTCCGTCATGATGCGCATGAAGTTTTTCCAACCCACGCTCACCACGAAACCGGGGGCAACGCCCTTGCCGACGAAGTGACCTTCCGCATCGATGTACTGGTAGAAGCCGGTGTCACCGTTGGGCAGCATCAGCTCGCCGCTCTGGTTGTCACGCAGCAGGTTGCTGTCCTTGATCATGACGCCGGACTTGAGCACGGCGCCGTCGACCAGCTGGGTATAGAGCTGTTTCTGGGCGGCAAACTTGCGCAGGCTGCTCAGGGTCAGATGGATATTGCCTTCGGGCAGTACCACATCCAGGGCACTCAGGTGGGTGCGGTGATCAACGATGGCACGAATGGGTGCCGCCTCGCCGACCGTGGCCCCGTCCAGAGGCTGCAACTGAACAACCTGGGGCTCGTCACGGACCCGTCCTTCACGGACGGCCAGGGTACGCGCCTTGTTGTTCAGCAAGGTAAGGGGTGGACTGATAAAGGATTGCTCGTCCTGTTTCAGCAGCAGCTGAAACTGATTGTTCTCACCACCCAGGAGGGTGAAATCGAATTCACCGCCGGTCACCTTGTAGGTTTTTTTCAGATGGTAATCCCGTGCCTGCTCAAGGGAGAGCAAGTTGGATCCCGAATAGTTGGTGAAGGCGATGCCGATCGTGTAGGCAAGAGGGAAGATGATAAAAACAACCATGCCTGCCACACCGGGGAAAATATAACGGTGGGCATAGGTCTTCTTGTTCATGAAGACATAGAGACCGACGGATACGACCACCAGATCGAGCAGGGCAAATACCCACTCGCCGCTGGCATACATCATCACGGCCGCATAACCATTAAGCACTGCGATCAGTGCCGCCATGGTCCATTTCAGCCAGACGTACTTGTCTTTCTTCGGACCGGCATAGGATTCGATAGAAGGTACTACTTCCATGCCAATTAACCTTTATTGCGCCAAGAGAGATTGAGAGAGTGGGAGGCCCGAAGGCCTCCCGGGTAGTGCATGCTTACTGGACTATACGCTTGGCAGCGGTATCCAGGGCTTCGTCAACACCCTGACGGCCAGAGGTGACGTTCTTGAGGGCGGTTTCGAAGGAGGACCAGAAACGGCTCATCTCTGGCACGGACGGCATCGGTTCGCCGTTCTGGGCGTTCAGCATGGTGGCCTTGATGTTGGGGTCGGCTTCCAGGGTCTTCTGGAAGGACTTCAGAGCCACGGCACCCAGCGGCTTGTCGGCGTTCATCGGCGCCAGACCGGCATCGGTCAGCAGGTAGTTCTCGAGGAACTCGATGGCCAGATCCTTGTTCGGGCTGGCGGCGTTGATGGTGGCACCCAGTACGCCAACGAAGGCCTTGGCCGGCTTGCCTTTCAGGGTCGGCAGCTGGGCTACGCCATACTTGATGCCGCTCTTGTCCAGGTTGCTCCAGGCCCAGGGACCGTTGATCATCATGGCCACTTCGCCCTTGTTGAACTTGGCGTCCATCACACCGTAGTCGATGCCCTTCTCCAGGTGACCGGATTTGATCATCTCGGAGATGTAGCCGACGCCGGCCTTGGCACCTGCGTTGTTCACGCCGGTGTCTTTGACGTCATAGCCGGTGGCGGTCTTCTTGAAGGCATAACCACCGTTGGCAGCCACCAGGGGGTAGCTGAAGTAGGGGGTGTCATAGGCCCACATGATGGCGCGCTTGCCATTTTTCTTCAGGTCTTCGTCGATCTTGGCGATCTCTTCGAAGGTTTTCGGCGGGTTGGGCAACAGATCCTTGTTGTAAATCAGGCTGACGGCTTCTACCGCGACCGGGTAGCCATAGGTCTTGCCATCGACGGTCATGGCATCCCAGGCGAATTGCTCGAACTTAGCCTTGGTGGCGGCATTCGGGGTCACGGGAACCAGCAGACCGGACTTGACCCACTCACCGTAACGGTCGTGAGCCCAGAAGAAGATGTCAGGGCCGTTGCCGGTGGCGGCGGCTTGCTGGAATTTGACTTCAACCTGATCCGGGTGGGCGACGGTTACCTTGATGCCGGTTTCGGCTTCAAACTTCTTGCCGACTTCGGCCAGGCCGTTGTAGCCCTTGTCACCGTTGATCCAGATGGTCAGCTGACCTTCATCAATGGCAGCAGTGGCAGAGCAGGCCACGCCCAGGGTAGCCAGACCGATCAGGGATGACAGCAATTTCTTTTTCATGAGCCTTTCCTTGTATTAGTTCCGCGCTGTAAGAGCATTGTGTGCAGATGCATATTATCCCAAGCAGTCAATGCCTCACATGACACGCCTCGCATTTTTGAAATGCAATTACGTATTTTCTTCCAGAAACTTATGAAAACATTTTCTTATTTCAGCGACTTATCGGGATTTATCGCCATATTTTTGGCCTTGCACAGAAAACTAATTACCAAAAAGAAATAAATTTACACCAATGAAAGGGGTTTCACCTCAATGAAAACCCTTTCATCTCCATTATTTGGTTTAATGTGTTAACAAAAGTACCAAGCCGGATTCCAAGTTCATCTCCCCCTTAAATAAAAAGGCATCGGAGCGGACTCCGATGCCTTTTTGCCAGAAATGGCGAGTAGATCACATTATGACTGGCGCAGCAGCTGATCCTTGAGGTTGGGCGGCACACCACGGATGGTCAGCGTGTCGGTCTGGGGATCGTAAAACACCCGACTGTTCAACAGCTTCTGCTCGAAGCTCAAGGTCAGGCCGCCGCCGGAACCGACGAACTTGGTCAGGCCACGCAGGGTGGATCTGTCCGCCGGGAAGCGTTCCTCCAGCTCATATTCCTGACCGATGAAGCTGTAAAAATCGAGGTCGCCACCTCCCGCTTCTTTTGCGGAGAGCTCCGCCGAGAGCTCCTTGATCTCGATCTCTTCACCGGCGCTGGCCTGTTCGGTGCAATATTTGAAGACCTGTTTCTTGTAATCATTGCGCTCGGCGGGTTCGAGCTGACGGCTGTCGCAGTAATCGTCCACCGCCTGCAGCAAGCCTTTATTTTGCACCTTGGCATCCATGCCCTCGCGGGCACCCAGCAAGTCCATGAAAAAGTCCCCCAGCTTGCGGCCGACCCGCCCCTTGCTGAAGGTGATATAACGGCGAGAGTCCCGCTGGGTTTTCCACTCGGTCAGATCGATGCGGGCCACCAGGTTGAGTTTGCCGATATCCAGATAATGAATGTGACGCAGGTCCAGCGCCTCGCTGACGGTGACGCTCTCCTTGCCCTCCAGCAGGGCGATCATCAGGTAATCGACCCCGACATAGTTGTATTTGGCAATCAGCAACACGCCCTGCTCGTCCAAGGCGTGCTCCACCAACTGTTTGACCAGCATCTGGGTCAGGGTAATAGAGAAGGGGACGAATTCGGTCTGCTCGCCAAGCAGCTGTTCGAGGGCGATGCGAAAGGCCGGTGACGGCTGTCTGGGAGCCTCTTCACCTTCTGCCAGCTCGGCGACGTCGGCTTCCGGGTCGGCAAAGAAGCCGAAGCCCTTGCCACCCTTGCCGTTGTAGATGCGATGCAGTTCTGCCATCAGCCCTTGCACCGCCTCGTCGGCAGGCAGAGTCTGACTGCGGGTATCGGCGTGCGGCTGACCGTCATTGCCGGCGCGCAGGGAGTGAAGAATGATCTTGTCGATATCGAGACTCATGTCACAAAGCCATAGTGTTAGCCGAAAGGGTGAAGTATTATAAGGCGCTTTGAACCGAGATGAACCCAAGATTATGCCCATCGTATCAAAGTACAATAACGAGCAGTTTGACGCCCTGATGAACGACCTGATCACCGCCCTGGAGAAACACAAGGCGCCGGTGGATCTCAGTCTCATGGTGCTTGGCAACCTGACCACCAACATCATCAACGGTATGGCCCCGGCCCAGCGTCAGGCGATCACCGAGAAGTACATCCAGGCGCTCACCGCCTCGGTGGATCATCGCCACGATGCTCACTGAGTTTCTTCGCATTCTTTGATGTTTTTCAAGCAGATGGATCATTATGGTCGAAACCGGCAACCCCTATCGTGATAACGTTTCTCGCCTGATCACCTGGGGGCATTGGTTCTCCTTCTTCAACATCCTCCTGGCCATGCTGATCGCGACCCGCTATCTGGGTTCCATCAGCTGGCCATCGACCACGCTCGGGGTCACCTATCTCATCATCAGCTGGATAGGTCATTTCTCGTTCCTGAGCTTCGTCACCTATCTGCTGACCGTCTTCCCCTTGAGCTTCGTGCTGCCCAGAGAGAAGCCACTGCGCTTCATCTCGGCCATCATCGCCACCCTGGCGCAGGTGCTGCTGCTCATCGACACCCAGGTGTTCCAGCTGTTCAAGTTCCACTTGAATGGCCAGGTGTGGCAACTGCTGCTGGATCAGGCCCAGACCGAAGAGGGCTCGATCTGGAGCATCATCTTCGTCGCCGTGCCCACCATCTTCCTGCTGCAACTGCTGCTGTCGGCCTATGTGTGGCGCAAGATCAACAAGCGCAAACGCCGCCAGTACGGCAATCAGGTGGGACTGGCCTTGCTGGTCTGCTTCATGCTGACTCACCTCGTCAACAGCTGGGCCGATGCAACCCTGTATCAGCCCATCACCATGCAGCGCGCCAACTTCCCGCTCTCCTACCCCATGACAGCCAGAAGCTTCCTGGCCAAGCATGGCTGGCTCGATCTCGAGCAGTATGAGAAGAAGGCCGAGAACCAGGGTAGCGCCGAGCATCGCCTGCTCTACCCCCTGCGCCCCCTCAGCGTGAGTGCCCCGGCCGAGCACAAGAACCTGCTGGTGGTGGTGGTCGACTCCCTGCGGGCCGACATGCTCAACAACATCAACATGCCCAATCTGCAGCGCTATGCGGATCAACACCTCAACTTTGCCAACCACATGAGTGGCGGCAACGATGACGCCATGGGGATGTTCAGCCTCTTCTACGGGCTGCCGGGCCACTACTATGGCGATATCCGTGCCGACAAGCGCCCGCCGGTGCTGTTCGACGAGATGCTGCGCCAGGACTACCAGTTCGGCTTGTTCGGTGCGCTGGAAGATGCCCAGCAATATCAGCAGAGCCTGCTCGCTGGCCTGCGCAAGCAGGTGTTTGTCTCCCGCCAGAGTGATGACACTCGCCTCATCGGCGACTGGCAGCAGTGGCTTGGCACACGCACCGCGGACAGGCCCTGGTTCTCCCTGGTCTATCTCTCGAGCCCGGGGGATTATCAGGTGCCCGCCAGCCTCAAGGGCCCCTTCCAGCCCGAGCTGACGCGCTTCAACCCGGCCACCGCCTATAGACCCGAGAACCTGCAAAAGCTGGAGAATCGCTACAAGAACTCGGTGTTCTACACCGACCAACTGCTGGAGCAGATGCTCTCCCGGCTGCAGCAGCAGGGGCTGAGTGAACAGACCATAGTCGTCATCACCTCCAATCACGGCCAGGAGTTCAACGAAACCCAGAGCAACAGCTGGGGCTATGGCAGCAACTACTCCCCCTATCAGGTGCAGGTTCCTTTGGTGCTGGCCTGGCCTGGTGCCGAACCTGCGCCCCAGGCGCAGGCGAGCAGCCACCTGGATCTGGTGCCGACCCTGATGAAGGGCATGCTGGGGGTACGTAACCCCCCTCGGGACTACAGCACGGGGCGCAGCCTGTTCGACAACAGCCCGCGCAACTGGCTGCTGGCCGGCGATCAGAATGACTTTGCCATCTATCAGGACAACACCATCACCCAGTTCAACAAGCAGGGTGACTTCGAACTGCTGGATCGCGCCACCTATCGCCCCATCAAGCACGGCACCCCGGACATGGGGGCCATGATCCAGGTGATGAACGAGCTCAACCGCTTCTATCGCACCCCATAGGTGCTCGCACGCATCCAACCAGCCCGCCTTCTCGGCGGGCTTTTTATTGTCTCAAGATCCAGGCGGGACACTCCACTTCCCCTCCCCCGGTCAGTGCCCTTCACAAACGTATGCCCTGCAACTACTGATTCATCTCTCAAAAAAATGCAGTCTGATCAAGATCATAAAACAAAGATGATAATGATTATCAATCGCTGATACGAAGGGATTCATCTGCAATAATCCGCGCCCTTCAGGATTAAATAAAAATCATTATCAACAATGAAAACACTGCTTCACTACTGGCCCATGCTGCTGTCCGGTACAGCCCTGGCCGCCAGCGATCCCGCCGGGACAGATCCCGAACCCAGGGCCCACGAGACCATAGTGGTCAAGGGACAGCGCATCGAGCAGAAGCTGTCCGATGTCTCCGGCTCCATCACCGTCATCACGGAGGAAGAGCTGGATCGCCAGATCGCCACCGAGCTCACCGACGTGTTCAAGAACGAGCCCGGGGTCTCGGTGACCGGCTCCGCCGGCCGGCCGCAGAACATCATCATCCGCGGCATGGGCGGCAACCGGGTGCTGATCATCAAGGATGGGGTGCGGGTCAGCGACGGCTTCGGCGCCGACGACCTCAACGACAAGGTGGGCCGTTTCAGCTTCGATCTCGATGACGTCAAGCAGATTGAGGTCGCCAAGGGGGCCGGCTCCTCCCTCCATGGCTCGGACGCCATCGGCGGCACCATCGTCATCAGCACCAAGCAGCCAGAGGACTACCTGCAGGGGCAGGATGCCTATCTGGGCAGCAAGGTGCTGCAGGACGGCAGCAGCGACAAGCAGAAGCTGAGCGCCACCGGCGCCGCCCGGCTGCTGGATAGCGAGCACCTGCTGCGGGTCTCCGGCTGGCAGGGGCACGAGACCGCCAACTATGACGAGAGCCGCATCCCGGCGGATCTGGACGGCCTCAGCGCCTCCACCAGCTCCCGCTTCCCGCTAAGCGATCACCACCTGCTGCGCCTCGAGCTCGACTACTTCGAAGACAATGCGAAGCGGGATCAGGGGCCGCGCGAAGTGCCCCAGCCCGACGGCAAGTGGCAGGTGCGCCAGTACAGCGAACAGGGCAGCCAGCGCACCCAGGGGGGCAAGCTTGGCTGGGAGGCGAACGATCTCGGCAGTCTGCTGGCGGATCAGTTCATCTGGAGCCTCTATGGCAACCACTCCAAGAACAGCGCCAACAAGCGCAGCCTGTTGCAAAACGACCTGCTGAGCGGCTATCCCCGCTACCGCAGCGAGCGGGAGCTCTCCACCTTCACCGAAGAGAGGGTCGGCAGCGAGCTGGACGTGCGCCGGGATCTCGTCACCGGCGACATCGCCCACAAGCTGAGCTACGGCGTCGAGCTGGAGCGTACCCGCCACGAGCGGCCGGTGGAGAAGCTGAGCCTGGAGGCGGGAGTGCCCCAGCCCAGCCAGTCCGAGCCCTTCAGCAGTGCCCGCACCGACCGGGCCGGCGTCTGGCTCGGCGATGTGGCGACCCTGGGCCGGTGGCAGTTCACCCCCACCCTGCGCATGGATCACCAGTGGCTGCGCCCGCAAGATGGCAACCAGGGCGAGAACCACAGCTGGCATCTCTCCCCGAGTCTTGCCACCAGCTACCGCGTCAACGAGCAGTGGCGCAGCTGGCTCAGCTATGCCAACGGCTTTCGGGCCCCCTCCTACGACAAGGTCTACGGCAACATTCCCCACTACTTCGCCCTGCCGCCATTCCAGATCATCGCCAACACGGATCTGAAGGAGGAGACCAGCCACAGCTTTGAGTGGGGGCTCAGCGGCGAGGGGGACAACTGGAGCATCAAGCCAGCGCTCTTCTACAACCGCTACTACAACTTCATCGACTGGCGCGAGGTGGGGCTGCGCCTGAGCGATGGCGTCATCCTGCGCCAATATCGCAACGTCGCCAAGGCCGAAACCTGGGGGGCCGAACTCGCCGCCAGCTACTGGCTGACCCAGGAGTGGGAGCTCGCTACCAAGCTCGGCTGGGTCGATGGCGAGGACAACAAAGGTGAAGCGCTGCGCACCCTGACGCCCCTCGAGGGCAACACCCGTTTGAGCTATCAGGCCAATGAGTGGAGTCTGGGCATTCAGGCGGACTATGCCGCCGCCATGAGCCGGGTGCCCACCTGCGGCAACAGCCTGACCGGCCGCCAGGGGGACTGCCTCGAAAGTGCCGGCTGGCTCAGTTTCGCCCTGACGGCCGACTGGCTGGTCACCGACGCCCTCAAGGTCAACCTCAAGCTCGACAACCTGTTCGACACCCGCTACACCCGCTATCAGGATGTGGCCGGGCTGGAAGCCGGGACCGATGCTTCCCTCTTCACCCAGAGCGGCCGCACCCTGAGTGCCAGCCTGCGCTACACCTTCGTGGGGATCTGATGCACAGCCTATTGATCCTGGCCAGCCTGCTGGCCACGCCGATCCCCGCCTCTCCCCAGCCTGAGGCAACCCTGGAGGCCGCGCCCCTCATCCCCGAGCGCCCGCAACTGATGAAGGGGGAGATAGCCCGTCTCGATCCCTATGGTGGCTGGCGTGACGACAGCCGCCAGGATCCCGCCCTCCTGACGCTGCTGCGCGAGCAGAACCGCTGGACCGAGCGGCAGCTCGCCGACCAGACGCCACTGGTGCAGCGCCTGCAGACGGAGTGGCAGGGCCGGGAGCGGGGTGAACCCGTGCCGGACGACTGGTTGAGCCAGGCTGGCAGCCAGTGGCGCATGGAGGCGGACGGCAGCCTGTGGCAACGCAGCGACGCCAATGCCGCCCCCCGAAAGCGGCTGGCTCCCCGCCAACCTGCGGAGGGGTATTACGAGCTCGCCGCCTGGGCCCTGCACCCGGACGGGCACCTGCTTGCCCTGGCCGAAGACCGCAGGGGAGATCGGGACTACCGCATCACCCTGCTGGATCTGGCGAGTGGCGAGACTCTGGCCTCTTTGCCTCACCGCGCCGGCGATCTGCTCTGGAGTCTGGATGGCAAGACCCTCTACACCCTCGCCAACGAGCGCCAGACCCTGCGCCCCTGGCAACTGCTGGCCTGGCAGGGTGGCAAGGAGACCCTGGTGTATGAGGAGCGCGATCCCGCCTGGCTGCTCGGCCTCTATCGCACCACGGATCGCCGCCACCTGGTGCTGCAAAGCAACAACCACGACAGCTCGGAGCAATACCTGCTGGACGCAGGTCGGGCCGACCTGCTCAAGGGGCGCGAGCGCGGCCTCGAATACTACCTGGATACCCTGGGGGACAGGGTGCTGCTCAAGAGCAACCGGGACGGCGCCCTCGGCCTCTATCAGGTGGCCGACTTGAGCCTGGTGGCGAAGGGAGAGTGGCAACGGCTCTGGTCCGGCGAGGGCCGGGAACTCGAGAAGTGGCGCCTCTTTGCCCGGCACACCGTGCTGCAATACCGCAAGGAAGGGGATGACTGGCTCGATGTACTGGACGCCAAGGGTGCGTTGACCCACAGCCTGCCGCTCACCGATGGCGCAGGCACGGCCTGGATCCAGGGCAGCCAGGAACCGGCCAGCGACAAGGTGCTCATTCGCCGCCAGGGGATGGCCGAACCACCTCACCAGCGCTGGCTGGATCTCGCCTCCGGCGCCTGGGAGGGGACACCCGAGAGCAGGGACACTTCTCCCTATCAGAGCGAGCGACGCTGGATCGCGGGCAAGGATGGGGTCAAGGTGCCTGTCTCCCTGGTCTGGCGCAAGGGCATTACCCACCCCAGGGCACTGCTGCTCTACGGCTATGGGGCCTACGGCACCCCCATGCGCCCCTACTACCAGCCCCGGGTGCTGAGCCTGCTGGATCGCGGCTTCGTCTACGCCATCGCCCATGTGCGCGGGGGCGGTCTGCTCGGCGAATCCTGGTACCGGGAGGGTCGTGGCCGGGACAAACAGCACAGCGTGGATGATTTTCTCGCCGTGGCCGATGCCCTGGCACGGGATCCCGCCATCGATCCCGCCCGGCTGTTTGCCATGGGCGGCAGCGCCGGCGGCCTGCTGGTGGCAGCGGCACTCAACCAGGCGCCCACCCGTTTCGCCGGGGCCGTGCTGCAAGTTCCCTTCGTCGATCTGCTGGGCACCATGCAGGATCCCGAGCTGCCCCTCACCCGGCAGGAGTACGCCGAGTGGGGCAATCCGGCCATCCCGGGTGACTATGCCGCCATGCGCCGCCTGAGCCCCTACGACAACCTGCACAAGGCCCCTTATCCCCCCGTCTATGTGACGGGCGGCCTGCACGACAGTCAGGTGCCCTACTGGGAACCCCTCAAGTGGATAGCCCGCCTGCGATCCCATAGCACGGGAACAGGCCCCTATCTGCTGCGCACCGAACTCGACGGCGGCCACCTGGGCGCCCCCCGAACGGCGGCGCTGCGTGCGGCGCAGGAGTTTGCCTTCCTGCTCACCCTGGCGGGCGTCAACCACTGACCCCTTGCCCTCTTTTTCTGGAGTGAACCATGAAACCCTCTTCCCTGGCCCTCTGGCTGGCGGCAACCCTGATCTCATCGCCGCTGCTGGCGGCCGATCTGCAGTTTGTCGATGAACAACCCCTGACCACGACGCCGAAGCGCTGGCTCGAGCAGCGCCTCGGTGTGCTCCTCGCCCCCGATTACGACAGGGCCAGCCTGCTCGGCCACCATTACAGCTTTCGCCAGCTGGTGAACGGCCTGCCGGTGGCCGCCACCCAGGCCGCCGTCAGTGTCGACGGGGACGGCCGCCCCTGGCGCCTCTACCACAACCTGCGCCCCTTGCAGAGCACAGCGCCCGGCTGCGATGCCAGCGGCACCCTGGATCCCCTGCTCGCCACCCTGCGCACCGACGGCAACCAGATAGAGACGCTGGGGCCGGTCGAAGCCTGGTACTGGCGAGACGGCGATACCCTGGTGCCTACCCTGCGCCAGCGGGTGCGCGAGCACAAGGCAGGCAATGCCAAGGCCAGCCAGGTGCAGCTGTTTGCCCGTTGCGACGGGGAGCAGGAGCTTGGCCGTCTCGGGGATCAGGCAACTACCCGCCCTCTGCATGTCGCCGACGCAGGCGATCAGCAGGTTCAGGCACGGGTGTTCGACCCCGATCCCCGCACCCGCCTGCAGGACGCCAGCCTGGTCTGGCACGACGCGCTGGTGCTGGCAGAAGCCGCCTACCAGGATCCGGTTCCCCTGCCGGTGAGCCTGCAAGCCGGGCAGTATCGCCTGAGCGGCCCCCATGCCAGGGTGGTGGATGTCATGGCCCCCGAATCGGCCCCCTACAGCAGCAGTGACGTGCAGGGTTTTCGCCTGACCCGTGACGATCGCGGCTTTGCGGACATCAACGCCTACTACCATCTGGATCTCGCCCAGCGCCACCTCAAGGCGCTCGGTTTCACCGATCTCATCCCCGGGGCACTCGACATCGACACGGACGCGGGCTATCAGGACAACTCCCTCTACGATCCGTTCGAACGCAGGCTGGAGCTGGGTCGCAGCGGCGTGCCCGATGCCGAGGATCCCATGGTCATCTGGCACGAGTTCGGCCACGGGGTGCAGCACCACATCCTGCCGGACCTCGGGGAAGAGGGAGACTGGGGGGCCATCGGCGAGGGCTTTGGCGACTACCTGGCCGCCAGTCATCGTCAGCGCAGCGAAGCCGGTCGCCAGTTCGAACCCGCCATGGTGTTCAACTGGGATGCCCGCTTCACCGACCGCACCCCACGCCAACTCGACGATCTGCGCGCCCGCTACCATCCGGACTACCGCTACCCGGCCCACCGCACCATCAACGGCAGCAACGGGGATCAGCTCTGGGGCACCCCGCTGTTCCAGGCCCTGCTGACGGCGGTGGCCGAGCACGGCGAGACCGCCAGGGACGAGTTTGATCGCGTCATCATCGAATCCCACTTCGGCCTGGGGCCGGCTATTCACATGCCGCAACTGGCCCGGATCACCGTGGATACCGCCGCCCGTCTCTACCCGACGCGAGCTTATGCCCGTCTGCTGGAGCAGGCATTTCGCCAGCACGGGCTGCTGCAAGCTCCCGTCAATATTGCCCTCGCCGAGGGGAGCGCCATCCCGCTGGGGCAGCGCCAGTCGGTGCAGCTGACCCTCAGCAACCCGGGCAAAGGGGAAGTGACCCTCAATGAGCTGGCCCTCACCCTGCCAACCGGGTTGCAGGCCGATCCTGACAGCTGGCAACCAGCAACCCTGGCCGCCGGTGCCAGCATGACCACCACCCTGCGCCTGCTGGCCCAGAGCCCGCTCGCCTGCGGCGACGAGGCGAGCCTCTCGGTGAATCTCGCCATGAGCGGTACCAGCCCCACCGAGCGCCAGTGGCAGCAATCCCTGACCCTACCCATCGGCACCCCCGTCATCAGCCGGGCCAGTGGTCGGTCACAGCGACTGAACGATGCCCAGAGCGAGGAGGTGCGCGGCATCAGCGAAACCAGCCTGGTGCTGGAGAAGAGCGACGCCCGGGTGAGCGATCGCCTGCAGCTGAACCTGGACTTGCAACACCTGGCCCTGGATGAGCTGGAGATCTGGCTCAACTCCCCCGCCGGCACCCGCATCCAGATCTGGGACAAGGGATACAGCCCGTTGCCACGGCTCAAGGGGGTCTTCCCCACCGAGCTGCTGCCCCTGCAGCCCTTCACCCCCCTGGTGGGAGAGCCGCTGGCCGGTCGCTGGACCCTGGAGGTGGTGGACAGCAAACCGGGCCATCAGGGGCGCATCACCGGCTGGAGCATCAGCCAGCGCACCGGCGCCCAGTGTGGTGAGCCCGTCGCCCCGCCGGATGACGGCATCATCCACTTCGACACGGCGGACAGCAGCGGGGGCGGTACTGTCAACCTGCTCTGGCTGCTGCCGCTCACCCTCTGGCGCCGCCTCTGCCGTCGCAGCTGATCCATCCCCATAAAAGCAAAGAGGGGCCAAGGCCCCTCCAAGGACAAGAAATGAAGATGAGAATGACCCCGCTGGCCTGTCTGCTGGCCCCCCTGCTCAGCGCCTGTGGTGGTGGCGGATCCGACGAGGCGCCCCTGACCGCGCCGGACTACCGTCTGACGGTCAACCTGCCCGCAGCGGGCACCCTGTGCGTCAACCAGAACCAGAACGACAACTGCGAGCCAGGCGAGCCCGTGGTCAGTGGCGAGGCTGGCGCGCGCCAGTTGAGCGCCAGCGCCCCCGGCCTGCTCACCAGCCCCTTGCTGTTCCTCCCCCGGGAGCCGGGCGCCCTGACCCTGACCCACCCGGCAGCGCGCCTGGACGATCAGCACCTCACCCCCACCCCCTTGAGCACGCTGCTGCAGACCCGGGTCGCGGACGGGATACCGCCTGCCCAGGCCGAGCTGCTGCTCGCCCTTGCGCCCCTGCAACCGGGTCAGGGACTCGCGGCCCTGGTGCAGCTGGAGGAGTTCAACAGGGCACTGGAGGCGCTCGCCCTGACGACACGGGATGACGCCGCCAGCCTGCCAGGTCTCGCCACCGGCGAGCGCCAACGCCAGATCTGGCAGGGGCAGGTCACCCTGCTGCCCGAGCTCGCCCGGCACTTTGCCGCAAGCCCCGAGCTCCTGAGCCAGCAGGCCAGACTCGCCGCCGTGCTGATGCAGCAGCAACCCCGGGCGTTGGTGACCGCCAGCGGCGTCACCACCTACACGGACGGGGTGGATTACCTGCTGACCCAGGAGCCTGCGGATCACCCGGGCCAGGAGGCGAGCCTGGGCCAGGCGCCCCTGCGCTATCGCAAGCTGGACGGCAAGGGGCAGCCCCTGGCGGACAATGCCGACGAGTGGGAGTGCGTGGAGGATCTCAACACCGGCCTCATCTGGGAGAAGAAGCTCGATGATGCCGACAGCCCGCGAGACAAGCACCGCACCTTCGCCTGGTCCCTCGGCGATTATGTGCCCACCCAGGAGGAGCGGGACTACGCCTGCCCCGAGGGGGAGGCCATCTGCTCCACCGAGCAGTATCGTCAGTGGCTCGATGCGCAGCAGCTGTGCGGCATCCAGGGCTGGCGTCTGCCCCACTCCCGCGAGTTGATGAGCCTGCAGCACTACGGCTCCCTCGCCCGCCAGGATGGCCAGCTGGTCAGCTTGGATGTGCGCTACTTCCCCGATGTCGGCACCACGACCACGGTTTTCAGCGGCTACTACTGGAGCCAGACCCTGACCCCGTCCCGACGCCTCGAGAGCGCCCCCCTGAGCGCCATTGCACACATCTTCCTCGGCGAGGATGCCGGCACCGACTATCCCACTCCAGTTCAAAACAGCGATGATGCCAACGGTCTGCAACTGCGCCTTGTGGCCGAGGTAACCCGATGAACAAGTATCTTCTGACCCTGCTGCTCACCCTGTGCAGCCCGCTGGCACTGGCCATCGCCATCTGCGACGACACCATGCCACGCACCAGCCCCAGCTCCCGCTTCCTGGATCGCGGCAACGGCACCGTCACCGACCGGGCCTCCGGCCTCACCTGGATGCGCTGCCAGCTCGGCCAAAGCTGGCAGAATGGAAGCTGCAGCGGCGAGCCGACCCGGCTCTACTGGCAGCAGGCCCTGCTGACCGCAGAGCGGATCCGCACCGAGCCGACCCATGCCCTCCACGGTTTCGGCGGCCATACCGATTGGCGCCTGCCCACCATCAAGGAGCTCACCAGCATACTGGAATCCGCCTGCTACAAGCCGGCATTGAACGAGGCCATCTTCCCCCGCGCCATGGCCGGGGACGGCAAGGAGGTGAACGACGGCTATGTCTACCTCTGGTCCTCGACCCCGGTGCCCGCCAGCAAGGGCGTCGCCTATCTGGACATCACCAGTGGCGCCGTCGGCATGCGGGTCCCAGGCTCCTGGGCAAAGCAGGTGCTGCTGGTAAGGTGAGCCATCCGGGCGGGGACTCCCCTGCCCGGTTTTCCCCCGAATGGCCCCTTTGGGGTGGAAGGCGTCAAAAAAGCATCAAATTACGTCACCCGGTGCCGGTTCAGGCTGGTTTTGCGCGCCGGAGCGCTGGCGTGAAACGGGCAGAGCGGTTAGTCTAGCGGCGTTGAACCAATCCCATGAGGTACAGATGAAAACCGTATTGCGTTTTAGCCTGCTGGGCGCCTTGTTACTGGGCGGCCATGCCTTCGCCGCCGAACCGAAAAAATTTGATATCAGCATGTTCCCTGCCGCCGAAGTGAACCAGGAACGTGTCGTGATCCGCCTGCCGGAAGTCGAAAACGAAGCCGACATGATGGTCGAGCTGCAAGTGGGCAAGAAGATGCTGGTGGACTGCAACCTGCCCCGCTTCGCCGGCAACCTGGAACAGCACAGCGTCAAGGGCTGGGGCTACAACTACCTGACCCTGGGCCAGGTCTCGGGTCCTGTCAGCACCCTGATGGCCTGCCCGGATGGCCAGAAGAAAGAGAGCTTCGTCCAGATCTATGGTCAGGGCTTCTTCGTGAACTACAACTCCAAGCTGCCGTTCGTCATCTATGTGCCGCAGGAGTATGAAGTGCGCTACCGTCTGTGGCGTGCCGACAACCTGGCGCAGCCAGCCATGATTGAATGAGTGCCCGACGCTCAGGTTCAGCCAATCCATGAACACACAAAGGTGCCGTATGGCGCCTTTATTTTATTGTTTTTACCCTGCAGAGACCGGGTCCAGCTGTACAAAACCTGACATAACTCCACTATTTTTCAGGCTTTTTGTGCTGCGGACCGCAAAATTCTCCCTCGGGATGAGACAAAGGCTGTTCGATAAAAGATATTTATTAACATAGTAAGAAAATTGATTTTGCACTCTGCGACGGCCTGATGATACTTGCCCGCAAAGGTCAAACTAACCAGAACAAGAGCACTATGAGCTTCGAATCAGACAAGCGTTTCAACGACTTCAAACATTTTCCCCGTGGCCTGCGTCGCAGTGGCGAATTCACCGTGGCCGAAGCGGACAGTCTGGAAAAGTACGGCACAGTGATGCTGGCGCTCTATCAGGGCAACCTGGCCCCTCGCGATGACGTAGAAAGCGCCTTCATCGAGCAGGTCAAGTCTGGCGCAGCCGGCAGCAACCCCCATGCCAAGGTATGGTTCAAGTACCTGAAGGTGATTGGTCCCAAGCGCGTGCACCGTCTGTGCACCGTCGCTGGCGGCGCCAATGAAGATGCTGGTGGCAGCTTTGAAGGCGGCGGTGGCGGCAGCGACGAGTCCCTCGATTAATGGATACCGAGCTGCTTCGGACCTTCATCGAGGTCAGCAAGACCCGGCACTTTGGCCGGGCGGCTGAAAATCTCTACCTGACCCAGTCGGCGGTGAGCTTCCGGATCCGCCAGCTCGAGCAGCAACTCGGGGTCAGCCTGTTTGCCCGTCATCGCAACAACATCCGCCTGACTGCCTCCGGTGAGCGTCTGCTGCCCTACGCAGACGCCATTCTGCATACTTTGGGGCGCGCCAAGCAGGACGTGGCCCTCTCCCCCGGTTTCAGCCAGCAGCTTGCCATCGGTGCCCCCGCCGTCTTCTGGGAGCTCGACTTCAACGACTGGCTCAACCATGTCTATGCCCTGGCCCCCGGCCTCGCGGTGCGCCTCGAAACGGCCTCCCGCGAGCACCTCTGTCGCCAGTTGCTGGAGCGCTCCCTCGATCTCGCCCTGCTCTCCGAGCCGACCAAGATCGACGAGATTGCCCTGCACCCCATCGGCGAGCTGGTGTTCGAACTGGTGAGCCGGGAGCCGGCCGCAAACGCCGACAGCCTGATGCAGATGCCCCACATTCATCTCGACTGGGGCACCAGCTTCGAACCGCCATCGAGCCGGTTGCAGAGCCTGCAGAAGACCCCAGTTCTGCATTCAAGCTCCGCCAGCATGGCCCTGCAATTCGTGCTGGCCAACGGCGGCGCCGCCTACCTGCCAAGGCGCATGGTGAGCCCCTTCCTGGAGCAGGGGCAGCTTCATCTGGTGGAAGGGGGCCAATCCCTTAGCCGCCCGCTCTACCTCGCCTATCTGGAGAAATCCGACCGCCGGGAGCTGATCGATCAGCTGCTCACCCTGCCGCTGGGCTGGCATGACGCCGACTTGCGTCAACCGCCTGCCGAATGAAAGAGGGCGATTTCACGCCCAGACCTGTGTTTTCATCTACCCTGGTTATCAGTGCAGCACAAACAACATGAAAAAGGGGCCATCAGGCCCCTTTTGTATGGATGTCTTTGTGCATCAGCCGTGATGGCGACGGTCGTTGGCCTGGGCCAGCAGGGTACGGCTCTCGCGCAGGAACTCCTCCGCCCGCTCGCCGAAGAAGCCGGAAACCTGGCTGAAGGCCTCGATGAAGCCCTCTCTGTCGCCCCGCTCCAGCAACCCAAGCGCCTCGCCGAAGTTCTGGTAGTAGCGGCGGATCATCGCCAGGTTCTGGGGCGACGACAGTATGATGTCGGCGTAGAGATGGGGATCCTGGGCAAACAGCCGTCCCACCATGGCCAGCTCCAGCCGGTAGATGGGAGAGCTTAAGGCAAGCAGACGGTCGATGTTGGCCTGCTCCCGGGAGAGGTGCCAGCCGTAGGCGAAGGTGGCGAAGTGGCGCAGCGCCTGAATAAAGGTCATCGCCTCGTCGTGGGCCCTGGCCTCCACCTGCTGCAAACGCGCCCCCCAGATGGTCATCTGCTCCAGCAGCCACTGGCTGGCGACGGGATCGCGTCCCTGACAGCAGACGATCACCTGCTTGGCGAGGCTCGCCACGTCCGGCCCGAACATGGGGTGCAGCCCCAGCACCGGCCCCTGGTGTACCGCCAGCATATGGGCAAGCGGTTCACTCTTGACGCTGGTCACGTCCACCAGCAGACAGTCCGCCGGCAGGTTGCCGAGCCGGTCGATCACCTGGCAGGTGACGTCGATGGGCACCGCCACCATCACCAGCCCGGCGCCGTGCAGGATCTCGTCGGCGCGTGGCCAATCGGCCTGCCCCAGGGTTTCAACCCGGTAGCCCGAGAGGCTGAACAGGTTGCCGAACAGGCGGCCAAGCTGCCCCTGGCCACCGATGATCACCACCTTGCCGAGCTCAGGCTTCATGCACTTGAAGTGGTGCTCCTTGTCGCTGGCGGACTCCAGAATATAGGACTCGCGCATCACCCGGCGCAGCACGTCCTCGATAAGGTCCCCCGGCACCCCCAGTACCTCGGCCTCGGCGCGGCGGCGGGCCAGCATGCTCGCCTCCCGATCCGGTGCATAGATGGGCAAGCCGTGCCGGCTTTTCACTTCCCCCACTTCCCCCACCAGGGCGAGACGAGCGGCCAGCAGATCAATCAGCTGCTTGTCCACCGCATCTATCTTGTCCCTGAGGGCATTCAACTCTTTCGCCATGTCCAGTCCCTGCTGGCGCCGCCCGCAGCGACGCCCTGTCATTCAAGAGGCAACAAGGTATCACTGCGTGGGCAGTGATACCTCGATGGTTCAATCAGTTGCAACAAGATACCACGGCTTATGCCGATGTTCTGGCCAAAAGTGGTGCCGCCAGCTGGCTGTGGCAGCGGGCCAGCAGCGCATCCGTGGTCTCCCAGTCGATGCAGGCATCGGTGATGGAGACGCCGTAGCGCATCTCGCACTTGGGCTGCTCGCTGGACTGGTTGCCTTCGAACAGGTTGGATTCGAGCATCACCCCGATGATGGAGCGGTTGCCCTCCTGGATCTGGTGAATGACGTTGTCGGCCACCTTGGGCTGCAGCCGGTGATCCTTGCTGGAGTTGCCGTGGCTGCAATCCACCACCAGACCGGGCAGCAGGCCCGCCTTCTCCAGCGCCTCTTCCGCCAGCGACACATTGACCGAGTCGTAGTTCGGGTGCTTGCCGCCGCGCAGGATCACATGGCCATCCGGGTTGCCCTGGGTCTGCAGCAGCGCGACCTGACCCTGCTGGTTGATCCCCATGAAGGCATGAGGACTGGAAGCGGCCTGCAGCGCATTGATGGCGGTGCCGAGGTTGCCGTCGGTGCCGTTCTTGAAGCCGACCGGCATGGAGAGGCCGGACGCCATCTCCCTGTGGGTCTGGGATTCGGTGGTGCGGGCACCGATGGCCGACCAGGAGAAGAGCTCCGCCAGGTATTGCGGGCTGATGGGGTCGAGCGCCTCGGTGGCCAGAGGCAGCTCCAGCTCGGCCAGCCAGCAGAGCAGCTCGCGGGCGCGGTGCAGACCCAGTTCCACGTCAAAGGTGCCGTCCAGGTTCGGATCGTTGATAAAGCCCTTCCAGCCGACCGTGGTGCGCGGCTTCTCAAAGTAGACCCGCATGACAATGTAGAGAGAGTCCTGATAGGCGTCATGCAGCGCTTTGAGTCTGGTTGCGTACTCTTTGGCGGCGTCCATGTCGTGGATGGAGCAGGGTCCACAGATCACCAGCAAGCGGTGATCGCGACGGTGGATGATGTCGGCGATGGTATTGCGGGCCCCTTGCACGAATGCCAGCGCGCGATCGGAGATCGGCAGTTTCTCCTTGAGCTGGGCAGGCGTGATCATCACTTGTTCGGACTGGATATGGATGTTGTTCAGGGGATCTCTTTGCATCTTCTCATTCTCTCTACTGTTTCAAGCCAAGGGCGCTGACCGTATATTTTTGTTTACACAAGTCAGCACTTTGTTACGCAACCGCCCCCACCTTACCAAGGAAAAACAAACAATCAAGTGAAACTAGCGTCTTTGCACGCTGACAGATGGATAAATGACCAATAATGCAGAGTGAAACAACTCAAAAGTAGCGACACGCGAGGCCAAATCAGACTCAAATCGTAAATATTTAATTACACCCATCCATTTCAATATCATCTCTCTGCCCCCTCTCATGACCCCTTATCCGACCCCTCATCCCGGCGATGACCCCGGGCACAAAAAAAGCGGGGCACCTGGCCCTAATGCCGATCAGTTAAGGATCCATTGACCGATCCTCAGGCTGTGTAAGAATCCGAAACTCCTTGTTGGGTTTCG
>NZ_JAPCIY010000054.1:0-30292 GCF_027707645.1 Aeromonas sp. QDB30
CAATACATTCAAAACCAGCGGGGCTGACGCCCCGGCGAAATTCCCCTCCCACCTACGTCGGAGGGAGTCCCCTTTCGTATTTAAGATGGTCTTGAGCTGCTCGACCATGCTTTTGATATCCCCCTGCTCGCGCGCGTGCAGGGCGGCCTTGCCGCTCTCGTGGACCCGCTTGTGGGGCCCGTCCAGTTCACGAAAGCCCGGCTTGTGGGCGAAGAGCTCCGCACCCTGCCCCTCGAAATACCATTTGCCCAGCCTGCACTGAGCGTGGTCGCTCACCGGCTCGTGAAAATGCTGCTGATCGATGAGCCGATAGATGGTGTTCTTCCAGACGGCGTGATCCAGCTTGGTGGTATTGAGGAAGGAGGTGGAGGCCGCACTGTGGATCACCTGCTGCATCCGGCCTGATTGTGCAAGCACCTGGGTCACCACCACATCGATCTGGGAGGAGGAGGTCGCCACCTCGGCGGCACTGGCCTGGTTGTCATCGATGATGGACTTGATCTCCTGCGCCTGGGCCACTATCTGCCTGACCAGCACCTCGATCTGGCTGCTGGCTTCATGAGCCTTGCTCGCCAGCTGACGCACCTCATCGGCGACCACGGCGAATCCTCGACCAGCTTCACCGGCCCTGGCCGCCTCGATGGCCGCATTGAGTGCCAGCAGGTTGGTCTGATCCGAAATGCCCTGGATGGCGGTCACGAACTGGTTGATGGCGGATGTACTGGCATCGAGCTGATGGACGGCTGCGAGGCTGCGAGCCGCCTCATCCGTGATGGCATGGGCGCGATCGGAGAGACGGGTGATGGCGCCCCGGGTCTGGGCAAAGAGCTGATCCAGCTCGCAGAGCGCTCCCTTTTCCGCCATCAGGTGCTCGGCACTGCCAGCCAGCGCTTCCCGCACGCTCTGCAGCATCTCACCTCCCTGGTTCTGGCAGGAGATCACCTGATTGAAGAGATCGCCACGCTCCCGGCTGGTGCGCTGCATGTGCTCGTATTCACCGATGGTGGCGCGCAATTCGGCCAGCTCGCTCTGGTGCTGCTGCTCTTTGAGAAGCATCGCCTCCCTGAGCTGTTGATTCTCTTTTTCAAGCTTGCGGTTGAACCACATATGGCCTCCGGATGGCAAAGGTGCGGACAGTCGACGTCGAAGGGAAGCCTCTGGCTCTCTTGTCTCTGCCGATGCTGGCGGATCCCGGGCCGGATTTCACCTGCAAATGCAGGATATTTGACCCTGATCCTGATTCCAATCGAGGCCACACGCATGGCTATGCAAAAGATCGCCACAAAAAGGCAGGGTGAGGTAGATAAGAGGAAGAGGAGAAAGAACGCTGACGTGCCAGCCCTACAAAAAATGAAGCCCAATGTCATCAAGACGTTGGGCTCTAAAAAGGTGCTACGGAATTGCGACTCTCATCGCAGAAAATTAGAAGGGGTCACCTTCTAAACTGGCAGTGGGATAATAACGCGGCGCAAACGTTTTACATAGCGTAATAAACCAGGAGTGAGAAGAATCTCTCACAATTCAAAAAATGTCTGGCCAACCCCCTTCTCCCCTCTTGGCAAGTGCACATTTATCAGTACAGCCTGACGGCTTTGTCAGAAAACAAAAAAGCCCTGAATAATCAGGGCTTTTGGCATTCTGTGCTTCAGAAGCTGCGCACGAAGTCCTGGATGGGCAACTCGCGCAGCTTGCGGGCCTCCAGCATGGGGGTGCCAAGGTAGAGGAAGCCCACCAGTTGATCCTCCGGTGCCAGCCCCAGTGCACCATGGATCTGCTCGTCGAAGATGAACCAGCCGGAGCGCCAGATGCCGTTGAAGCCCTGGGCCTGGGCCGCCATCTGCATCGCCATCAGGGCGCAACCGGCAGAGAGCTCCTGCTCCAGTTTCGGTACCTTGGGGTGCGCCTGATAACGGGTCGCCACCGCGATCACCAGGGGAGCACGAAGTGGCGCGGCGCGGCACTTCTCGACACTGTCCGCATCCTCGCCACGGGCAAGGGCGGCATCAGCCAGTAATGTCCCCAGACGCTCACGCCCCTCCCCTTCAAACAGGATGAACTGCCAGGGGGTCAGAGTGCCGTGATCCGGCGCCCGCAGCCCGGCCTTGAGGATATTGTCGAGCACTTCGCCACTCGGGGCAGGCTCGGCCAGACGACCACAGGAGTGGCGATTGAGTAACAGATGGAGGGCATCCATGGGGCAGTTCCTTGTCAAAGGCGATGATGGCGCTACCTTAGCACAGCACCGGATGAAGAAAACCCCTGAGGTTCAGGGGTTTGTCAGGATACGAAAGGGTCGGGCGGCTAGATGACGGCAGCCAGCTCCGCCCCTTGCCGGATGGCGCGTTTGGCATCCAGCTCGGCGGCCACGTCGGCACCGCCGATGATGTGCACCGGCTTGCCCGCGGCCTGCAGACCGGCCTGCAACTCCTTGAGGGGTTCCTGTCCGGCACAGATGATCACCTGATCCACCGGCAGGCACTGCTGTTGGTCGCCCACCTGGATGTGAAGCCCGGCATCGTCGATACGCAGGTACTGGACGCCGGAGAGCATCTGCACCTTGCGATTCTTGAGCACGGTGCGATGGATCCAGCCGGTGGTCTTGCCAAGGCCGTCGCCCACCTTGCTCTCCTTGCGCTGGAGCAACCAGATCTGGCGCTCGGGGGCATCGATTTCGGGGGTAGTCAGGCCGCCGCGCTCACCCAGTTGCTTGTCGATACCCCACTCCTTGAGCCAGTGATCGCGATGGCTTTCAGCATCCGGCGATCCTCTCTTCTCCACCAGGTATTCGGCCACATCGAAGCCGATGCCACCGGCGCCGATGACCGCCACCTTCTCGCCCACCGGCTTGTGATCACGCAATACATCGAGGTAGCTCAACACTTTGGGGTGCTCGATACCCGGAATATTGGGGGTGCGCGGGCGGATGCCGGTGGCGAGGATCACCTCGTCAAAACCGCCGCCCAGCAGGCTCTCGGCACTCTGGCGCTGGCCCAGATAGAGCTCGACGCCGCACTTCTCAAGCCGTTTGGCGAAGTAGCGCAGGGTCTCGTGGAACTCCTCCTTGCCCGGGATCTGCTTGGCAAAGTTGAACTGGCCGCCGATTTCGCTCGCCTGATCGAACAGGCTTACCTGATGGCCCCGCTCGGCGGCATAGCAGGCAAACGCCAGCCCCGCAGGACCCGCCCCCACCACCGCCAGCTTCTTGGGCTGGGGCACCCGGCCAAACGTCAACTCGGTCTCGAAACAGGCGCGGGGATTGACCAGGCAGGAGGCACGCTTTTGCTTGAACACGTGGTCGAGGCAGGCCTGGTTGCAGGCGATGCAGGTGTTGATCTCGTCCGCCCTGTCTTCAGCCGCCTTGATGACGAACTCGGGGTCCGCCAGGAAGGGGCGCGCCATGGAGACCATGTCCGCCTCCCCCCCCGCCAGGATGCGCTCCGCCACCTCGGGGGTGTTGATGCGGTTGGTGGTGATGAGGGGCACCTTGAGGTGCTTTTTCAGCTCGGCGGTCACCCAGCTGAAGGCACCGCGCGGCACGCTGGTGGCGATGGTGGGAATGCGCGCCTCGTGCCAGCCGATACCGGTGTTGATGAGGGTCACCCCCACCTGCTCCAGTGCCCGGCCAAGTGCGATCACTTCCTCAAGGGAGGAGCCCTGCTCCACCAGATCCAGCATGGAGAGGCGGAAGATGATGATGAAATCCGGGCCCACCCGCTCACGGATGGCGCGGACAATCTCCACCGGGAAGCGCATGCGGTTTTCGCTGCTGCCGCCCCAGCCATCGGTGCGCTTGTTGGTGCGTTCGCAGATGAACTGGTTGATGAGATAGCCTTCCGACCCCATCACCTCGACCCCGTCATAACCGGCCGCCTTGGCCAGCGCCGCAGTGGCGGCGAAGTCGCGAATGGTGCCGCGGATCTGCCGCTCGCTCATGGCCCGCGGCTTGAACGGGGAGATGGGAGCCTTGAGGGCGCTCGGCGCCAGGCTGAACGGATGGTAGGCGTAGCGGCCCGCATGAAGGATCTGCAGCGCTATCTTGCCCCCTTCCTGGTGCACTGCCTCGGTCACCTTGCGGTGTTTGGCTACCTGCCAGGGAAAGCTCAGCTGGGAGCCGTGGGGCACCAGCCGCCCCCGCAAATTGGGGGCGATACCGCCGGTCACGATGAGACCGACCCCGCCACGGGCCCGCTCACCATAGAAGGCGGCCAGCTTGTCAAAGCCCCCCTTTTCCTCCTCGAGGCCGGTGTGCATGGACCCCATCAGTACGCGGTTGCGCAACTGGGTAAAACCCAGATCGAGGGGGGTCAGCAGCGTGGGATAACGGCTCATGATGCACTCCTTGTCGAGGTCGATGTGCACGGGGTCATGCTCCAGCCTTCCTGGCTGCCTCGGGTGACGGGCAGTAAAAAGAAGGGGTAGGTGGAGGTGGGGCCGGCTCATCGGGCCTTTCAGTTAATTTTTTGTTATCAAACTGGAGCTAGAGTAAAGAATCGAAAACTCTTTTTCAAACAAATGTTTGGACATTTTTTCAGCGAACAGCCGTGTTCCGAAGTGGCGGGGAGGCAGTCGACTCAAGGGGAAATGGCAATTGGCTGCGCAACTGGTTAATAATGGCTGCTCTCAACCCATTAACAGGGCGACAACGCAGCTATGTCTATTTTTAAAGGTCTGGGATGGCTCTTTCGCAGCCTCTGGCGCCTGCTCAACTTTACCCGCTTGATGCTGGTCAACCTGCTGTTTCTTCTCGTCGTGCTGGTCATTGTCTTCAGCGTCAGCCAGAGCGAGACCCCAAGCACCCCCATCGAGGGGGCGCTCACCCTCAATCTCTCCGGTGTGCTGGTAGAACAGCGCACCCAGACCGATCCCACGGTGCAACTGCTCAGGCAGATGGACAAGGGGGACGAGCAGCCAAGCGAAATCGTCCTCTCCGATCTGCTGTGGGCCATCAAGAGCGCGGGGAATGACGATCGCATCAAGGCGCTGGTGATCAAACCCCAGGGTCTGCAAGGGGCCAGCCTCTCCAAACTGCAGGAGGTGACGGCCGCCATCGACGCCTTCAAGGAGAGCGGCAAGCCGGTCATCGCCATGGCGGACTACTACAGCCAGGGGGCCTATCTGCTCGCCGCCCACGCCGACCACGTGCTGCTCAACCAGAGTGGTGCCGTGCTGATCGAGGGGCTGGGTGTCTACCAGACCTACTTCAAGTCGGCACTGGAGAAGCTCAACATCACTCCGCACGTCTTCAAGGTCGGCACCTACAAGTCCTTCGTCGAGCCCTACACCCGGGACGAAATGTCCCCCGAGAGCAAGGAGGCGAACCAGCGCTGGCTGGATCAGCTGTGGCAATCTTATGTGGCCGACGTGGCGGAGCAGCGGGAGATCGAGCCGGATGCCGTCGCGCCGAACAAGGATCACTTCCTCGAACTGCTGCGCAAGGCCGGTGGCAATGCGGCCAGCTACGCCCTCGACAACGGTCTGGTGGATCAGCTCGCCACCCGCGACGAGATGACCCAGGCGGTGATCAAGGAAGTGGGCGAGGCCGATGATCACGGCTGGAAGGGCGTGGGCCTGAAAGAGTATCTGGCCGCCATCCCGGAGCAGTACCCCCAGAGCGGCAAGGATGAGGTAGGCCTCATCACCGCCAGCGGCGCCATCATGGATGGCGTCCAGCCTGCCGGCACCATCGGCGGCGACAGCCTTGCCGATCTGCTGGCCGAAGCCCGCCGTGACGATCAGGTGAAAGCCGTGGTGCTGCGAGTGGACAGCCCGGGCGGCAGCGCCTTCGCCGCCGAGCAGATCCGCGCCGAATTGCTGGCCCTGAAACAGGCGGGCAAGCCGGTGGTCATCTCCATGGGCAGCTACGCCGCCTCCGGTGGCTACTGGATCTCCGCCGATGCGGACAAGATCTTCGCCTCCCCCACCACCCTCACCGGCTCCATCGGGGTGTTCGGCATGTTCGCCACCATCGACAAGGCGCTCTCCCAGTACGGGGTACACACCGACGGCGTCGGCACCACCGACTTCGTGGGGGTCGGGCTGACCCGTGCCCTGCCGGATCACGTGGGTGAAGCCATTCAACTGAGCGTGGAAGACACCTATCAGCGCTTTGTCGGCCTGGTGGGCAAGGGCCGGGGCCTTAGCCCGGAAGAGGCGGAAAAAGCCGCCGAAGGCCGGGTCTGGACCGGGCAGGATGCCAAGGCACTGGGGCTGGTGGACGAGTTCGGCAATCTGGATGACGCCCTCAAGGCGGCCGCCGATCTCGCCAACCTCAAGAGCTGGCAGGTCACCCCCATCGCACCGGAAGAGTCTGCCAGGGACAAGTTCCTGCGCGAGCTGTTTGACAGCAGCGCCCAGGCGCTGGCCCCGCACCTGCAAAGCTGGCTGCCCGCCGGGCTTGGCAAGGCGCTGCTGGAGATGAACCGCGGTCTGGACCCGCTGACCCACTTCAACGATCCCCAGGGCACCTACGCCTTCTGCCCGGTCTGTCTCACCTGACGCCGGGGACAGCCATAAAAAAACCGCCGACAGGCGGTTTTTTTATGGGGCAAGCGGCCTTGTCAGGTCAGCAAGCCGGACGCTTGCCAGCGGTGCAACTCTGCCAGCACCCGGGTCTCTCGCGCCGTCCACTGGGGACAGGGACCCGCCAGCTGGGTCTTGTTGGTCTGCAGGGCCTCGGCCAGGGGGAACCAGCCCGGCGTGAAGCCGAGGCGGATCTCGTAGGGCTGGGGGCGCGGTGCACTCCAGTCCTCCCCGACCCGGCAGAGGTAATAGGACGATCGGATGCAGTAGGCATCGTAATCCGGCTCGCGCGCGGCACGATACTCCCGGGTCTCTCCCAGCAGGGGGCCCACGGCCACCAGCTCGGCGCCACACTCTTCCCGCAGCTCCCGGGCCAGGGCCGCATCGTGCGCCTCCCCGTGCTCGATGCCGCCACCGGGGAACATGAGATCCCCGTTGACGCGGGAGTGCACCAGCAGCAGTTGATCACCACGCATCACCACGGCCCTCACCGTGGCCCGTTCAAGCACCCTGTCCTCGCCGCGGATCTGGCCGTGGACGAGGCGGATATCGAAGGGATGGGCCCACTCCCGGACCTCTGTCAGGGTCGGATTCATGGTGTGCGGTAGCTCCCCTGCCTGAGTGCATCGACGATGGTGGCCGCCTGGTCGTCCAGCGTCTCCTGCTCCTCCTTGCCGATGGCATGGTAAATGCCGAGCCGGGTGGCGGAGACCTCGGGGCTCTCCTGGAATGACTCGCTCACCTTGCCCCACAGATAGGCCTGATCAAATCGCTTCTGCCCCATGTAGAGGGTGCTGAGGGCGGTGAGGATCCGGCTGTTGACCTTGTCCCCCTCCCGATAGAGGGAGAGCGCATGGTGCATCAGCCTGATCGCCTTCTCGGGCTCGCTCTTGGCATAAATGCCGCCGAGCGCCAGTTGCAGCTCGGGCTCCTCGAGGCTCGGCGTCCCCTCCTGCGCGAGGAAGCTGGCGCGGGCCTCGGGGCTGGTGTTGTTGGTCCAGTGCCAGAGCAGCAGGTAGGGATCCCGGGAGCCCCGGGTCTGTGCATCCAGTTGTTCCAGTTGACGGCCGGCGGCCAGCATCCCTTCCACTCTGGGGCTCTTCTGCTCCCTGGCCCGCTTGTACTCGATGTTGGTGGAGTGCTCGGCGCACTGCAGATAACGCTCTAGGCCGAGCATCAGATCGTACTTGCGCCTGTCCGTCCCCTCTTCCTGGAGATAGTAACGACCGCGAATGACGTCGCTGCGCTCATAGCGACACCAGCCGTCGTCCACCAGGTCCGCGCACAGGGCGGGATATTGGGAGCAGATGTTGTGGATCCTGTCGTCGTCGCAGGCGGTCAACGTCAGGCAACAAGCGAGGGAAAGCAGTAACGGACGCTGTGAGAATAGGGTCATGGTTCACATCTGGTTGATAACAATCGCAACCCGCACCGGCCACCGCCAACTAGCAAACAGGCTACATATCCATTACAATGCGCGCGCCGTATAAGGCCGCGATTGCAGAATAATATAACGAAACCATCAGCCCTACACTGATCTGCCTTCGACGAATTTCAATTTGCCCAGGCAACTTGCTTCAACAACGTGAAATAAAAGGATCTGGTTAATGACCCACGAGCACTACTTGCAGGCGTGGCAGGAGAGCCAGGAGCTCGCCGAAGCCATGCAACCCTTGATAGGTCGCCTCTACCGACAGCAAGGGATAGAGATCACCCTCTACGGACGCCCGCTGCAAAACGCCTCCACCATCGATATCCTCAAGGCCCACCGGGTCGTTCGCCGCCACCAGGGCACCCCGCTGCCCATCCAGCAAAGCTTCCCTCTCCTGCGCACCATCGTCGCCCTGAACCCCACCGCCGCCGAAGTTGATCTCGGCAAACTGGCCGTGGGCTACTGGCAGGATCACCAGGATGAAGCCGGCATCGAGGACTATCTGCGCGCCAAGCTGGCACCGGCCCTGAACCGCAGTGCCGTGCCCGCCCCGACCGACGTGGTGCTCTACGGCTTCGGTCGCATCGGCCGCCTGCTGGCCCGTCTGCTCATTGAGCGCACCGGCGCCGCCAACTCCCTGCGCCTGCGCGCCATCGTGGTGCGCGGCGGTCGCGACGGGGATCTGGAGAAACGTGCCAGCCTGCTGCGCCGCGATTCGGTGCACGGCCCCTTCAACGGCTCCATCGAGGTGGATGCAGAACGCAGCGCCATCATCGCCAATGGCACCTTCATCCAGGTGATCTATGCGAACAGCCCGGCCGACATCGACTACACCGCCTACGGCATCGACAATGCGCTGATCGTCGACAACACCGGGGTCTGGCGTGACGAGGCGGGGCTGTCCGAGCACCTCAAGGCCCGCGGCGCCGCCCGGGTGCTGCTGACCGCCCCCGGCAAGGGGGAGATGAAGAACGTGGTGTTCGGGGTCAACCACGAGGTGATAGGCCCGGATGACAAGATAGTCTCCGCCGCCTCCTGCACCACCAACGCCATCACCCCGGTGCTCAAGGTGATGCAGGACAAGTACGGCATCCGCCACGGCCACGTGGAGACGGTCCACTCCTATACCAACGATCAGAACCTCATCGACAACTATCACAAGGGGGAGCGCCGCGGTCGCAGCGCAGCCCTCAACATGGTGATGACCAGCACCGGTGCCGCCAAGGCGGTGGCCAAGGCGCTGCCGGAGCTCAAGGGCAAGTTGACCGGCAACGCCATCCGGGTGCCCACACCCAACGTGTCCCTGGCCATCATCAACCTGTCGCTGGAACAGAACACCGATCGGGAGAGCCTCAACGCCTATCTGCAGCAGATGGCGCTGAGCTCGGCCCTGCATCGCCAGATCGACTTCAGCGCCAGCACCGAGCTGGTCTCCTCCGACATGGTGGGCTCCCGTTTTGCGGGCATCGTCGACTCCCAGGCCACCATCGCCGAGGGGGATCACTGCGTGCTCTACGTGTGGTATGACAACGAGTTCGGGTACAGTTGTCAGGTCGTGCGGGTGATGGAGCAGATGGCTGGCGTAGTCCGCCAGGATCTACCGGTATAGTCCGCCAGGATCTACCGGTATAGTCCGCCAGGATCTACCGGTATAGTCCGACAGGATCTGCCCGCCGGAACCCGTGTTCATGGCTCAATTTTCAAGGAGAGGCCGGATGTCGTCTCAGCAAGTGACGTTTCAACAAGCGATAGCGCAGATGCCCAAAGAGGTGTACGAGCGGCTCAAGACTGCGGTCGAGCTCGGCAAATGGCCGGATGGCAAGCCCCTCACCGAGGAGCAGAAGGCCACTTCCCTGCAGGCCGTGATGGCCTGGCAGGCGATGCACCTTGAGAACCCCGAGCACATGAACATCGGCCGTGACGGCGAGATCGTGATGAAGAGCAAGAGCGAGCTCAAGCGCCAGTATCGCGATGAGGAAGAGATAGTGCGGGTCGACCTTAGCCACTGAGGCAGGCCGCACGTCACCTATCGCGGTAACGAAACGAAAGAGGGGAGCCATAATGGCTCCCCTCTTTTTTCCTCTCTATGCAGGATGACTCATCCCCCTCATCCCCGGCCCTTCTCCCACCAGGGGAGAAGGGAGCTGGCACGCACCTGCGAGCAGTCAGCGGGCCACCTGCCGGCGATCTTCATGGCAAACCTCGCCACCTCGATCTATCCCCTCTCCCGCTGTGAGAGGGAAAGTCAGGGGGTCAGCTCCCCGCGCAGGGACTGCTGCATCAGCTCGCGGATGCGCGGCGCCGGCAGATCCTGGCTCAGCAGGAAGTGCAGCTTGGTGAGCGCCGCCTCGGCGGTCATGTCAAAGCCCGAGATGACTCCCGCACGGGAGAGGGCGTTGCCGGTGGCATAGCCCCCCATGTTGACCTTGCCGTGCAGGCACTGGCTCAGGTTGACGATGATGACGCCCCGGGCAGATGCCTCGGAGAGCAGCGCCAGCATGGCCGGGTTCTGGGGCGCATTGCCCACCCCGAAGGAGAGCAGGATCAGCGCACGCACCGGCTGTTGCAGGATGTTCGCTATCACCTCCGCCGATATCCCCGGATAGAGGGTCACCACCCCGATGGGCTGGGGGGTGATGTCGTGCAGCACCAGGGGGCGATCGCACGGCACGCCCAGCTCACCTGCCTCCAGGGAGATGGCGATACCGGCATTGAGCAGGGGCGGGTAGTTGGGCGAGTCGAAGGCGTGGAAGCCGTCGGCATGCACCTTCTTGCTGCGGTTGCCGCGATAGAGCTGGTTGTTGAAGAAGAGCGTCACCTCGTGGATCGGGTAGTTGGCCGCGATATAGAGGGCGTTGAGCAGGTTCTGCTGACCGTCCGAGCGCAGCTCGGCCAGGGGGATCTGGGAGCCGGTGATGATGACCGGCTTGTGCAGATCTTCGAGCATGAAGGAGAGCGCAGACGCGGTGAACGACATGGTGTCGGTGCCGTGCAGAATGACGAAACCATCGTACTTGTCGTAGTTGCCCTTGATATCCTCGGCGATGCGCTGCCAGTCTGCCGGCGTCATGTCGGAAGAGTCGATGAGGGGGGCATATTCGTGGATATGGTAATCGGGCATTTCCGGTCGATGGAACTCGGGCATCCGTGCCAGACAGTCCTCCATGAAGCCCGCCATCGGTACATAACCGTGGTCGGAACGCTGCATCCCTATGGTGCCGCCTGTGTAGGCAATGTAGATGGACTTCTTCACACCCTTTCCTCTCTCTGGACTGGAAACCGGCAAATCAAACAGGGCTCAACCGATACAGCCCCCCGTCCTTCAGATGGTGAGGGCGGGCTCAATATCGGTCATCAGCAGACCTCTTGAGGGTCTGTGTCCTCCCGTGGGGGCGGAACCGGGCGAATTATAAAGAGTGCCGCTGCAAATGACAGCGGCAGCAGCATTGTTGCGATCCGGAGCACACTCGGCGAGGCAGTTTTAAATGCCATGTTAACACCATGTTTTAATCATTAATGTGACATATGTGGATGCACTTGGTGTTTTTTGCTAGTATCCGGCGGATTTTTCACAAATCTCATCTGGACGCCCGACGAACACGGGCTCGTGTCGACCCCCTCTTTTGCAGAGGGACGGGGCTGCGGCCCCTCTGTCACTGGCGCGTTCGCCACTCTGTTTCATCCCGGCTGGATCCGTGAGTCTTTCTCGCCAAAGACACAGCCGATCAACATGGGAGCACTGAATGCTACAACTTGATGCCTACGCCACCCTGGTCGCCGCGACCCTGGTGCTGCTGCTTGGCCGCCTGCTGGTCAACAAGATAGGACCCCTGCGCACTTTCAACATCCCCAAACCCGTGGCCGGTGGCCTGGTGGTTGCCCTGGTGCTGCTGGTGCTGCGTTCCACCCTGCAGATCGAACTGCAATTTGATACCAGCCTGCAGACGGCCCTGATGCTGACCTTCTTCGCCTCCATCGGCCTCTCCGCCGATCTGGGCAGCCTCAAGCGCGGCGGCAAGGCGGTGGCCACCTTCCTGCTGGTGGTCACCGGCCTGCTGCTGGTGCAGAACACCCTGGGGGTGGGTCTGGCCACCCTGCTGGGGCTGGATCCCCACATGGGGCTGCTGGCCGGCTCCATCACCCTCTCCGGCGGCCACGGCACCGGGGCGGCCTGGGGCTCCATCTTCACCGAGAAATACGGCGTGCAATCCGCCGCCGAGCTGGCGATTGCCTGTGCCACCTTCGGCCTGGTGCTGGGGGGCCTCATCGGCGGCCCGGTGGCCCGTTATCTGGTGAAGAAAGTGCAGGTGCCCGGTGAGGAGCACAACCGTGACGGCGCCCCCCAGGGCTTCGAGATGCCGGACATGGAGCGCCCGCTCACCACCTTCAGCCTGATCGAGACCCTGGCACTCATCGCCATCAGCCTGAAAGGGGGCGAAATGCTGGCCCTCTACCTCAAGGGCGGCGTCTTCGAGTTGCCGATCTTCGTCTGCGTGCTGTTCGTCGGCGTGTTGCTGCGCAACCTGCTCACCCTGCTCAACTGGCACGAAGTGAGCGACCGTGAGGTCTCCCTGCTCGGCAACGTCAGCCTGTCGCTCTTCCTCGCCATGGCGCTGATGAGCCTCAAGCTGTGGGAGCTGGCAAGCCTGGCCCTGCCCATCTTCATCCTGCTGGCCGTGCAGACGGTGGCCATGGCGCTCTACGCCATCTTCGTCACCTTCCGGGTCATGGGGCGCAACTATGATGCAGCCGTGCTGGCGGCGGGTCACTGCGGCTTCGGCCTCGGCGCCACCCCCACTGCCATTGCCAACATGCAGGCCATTACCCAGCGCTTCGGCCCCTCCCACCTGGCGTTCCTGGTGGTGCCCATGGTCGGAGCCTTCTTCATCGACATCATCAACGCTGTGGTGATCAAGCTGTTCCTGGCCCTGCCCTTCCTGTGATCCCGGACGCAGGCCCCGTATGACAGAGCCCACCTTGCGGTGGGCTCTTTGCTTGCTGGCCTCTGGACGCTGCCCCGACCCTCACCAAGGGGCCGACTGCAGGCAACAAAAAGCCCCGCACCAAGGTGCGCAATGCTGTTCAGATAAGCACTTTTTTGACTGATTATTCATAAATTGGATTTGAGTTGAGGGGGCAAGGCTGTGTCCAGTCGATCTTCCTCCAGCCTTTATCCAGCGGGGCTTGCAATAGAAAGAGGGAGGCATCATGCCTCCCTCGATTTTTTGTCCTGATACTACGTGGACTGGAACTCAAATTCTCTTAAGTGAACAGCATTGGCACCAAGGTGCGGGGCTTTTTACTGACGCCACGGTAGAACTGCGGCCTGACCTTCCTTACAAAATAAAGGTCGACACCTGCTGGTTCAGGTTGGTGGCACGCCCCTTGAGGTTGTGCGCCTGATCCAGGTCACGCATGGCGGAAGCGGTTATCTCGTCGCTCACATCCTTGATGGCGGTGGTGTTCTGGGTTATTTCACCGGTCACCTGGGTCTGCTCCTCGGCGGCGGTGGCGATCTGGCCCGCCATGTCGGAGATGAGGCTGACGGCCTGGGTGATCTCCTCCAGGGCCGCAGCGGCTGCGTCGGCATCCTTCACGCTGTTGTCCGCCAGCCCCTGGCTGGTCTGCATCAGGCTCACCGCGCGGGCCGTGGTCTGCTGCAGGGTTTCGATGGTGGACTGGATCTCCTGAGTGGAATCCTGGGTACGGCGCGACAGCACCCGCACCTCGTCCGCCACCACGGCGAAACCGCGACCCTGTTCGCCGGCACGGGCCGCTTCGATGGCCGCGTTCAGCGCCAGCAGGTTGGTCTGCTCGGCGATGCCCTGGATGGTGGAGAGGATGCCGGAGATGGCCTGGGCGTGACGGCTCAGCTCGCCGATGACGCCGGTCGCCTGCCCCACTTCCTCGGCCAGGTTGTTGATGGACTGACGAGTCTGGTTCACCAGGATCTTGCCCTGTTCACTGCTCTGGGCGGATTGCTGGGCGGCGGCAGCGGTGTTCTCGGCGTTGCCCGCGATCTCCATGGTGGCACTCGCCATCTCGGTGACGGCGGTGGCGACCATGGTCACCTCCTGTTGCTGGCGTTGCAGCTCTTCCACCGCGGCCTGGTTGGTCACCAGACTGCGTTCGGCATCGGCGTTCAGCTCGTTGGCAAGCTGACGGATGTTGGCGATGAGCTGATGCTGGCTGCCCACGAAGCGATTGAAGCTGCCGGCGAGCTGGCCCACTTCGTCATTGGCGTCGATCTTGATGCGCTGGGTCAGATCGCCGTTACCGTCGGCGATCCGGGCCAGGGCCTGGGACACCTTGGTGAGGGGACCGAGCAGCAGGCTGACCAGCCAGGAGATGGCGAGGATGCTGCCCACCAGCACCAGCAGGGCCAGGCCGAGCTGGGTCATCAGCAGGGAGGAGAGCGGCGCCTCCAGGGTGCTCTTGTCCAGTACCAGCACCAGCTCCCAGTCGGTGTCCGGAATGTCCGTCGCCCACAGCAGCTTGTCACGCCCCTCGTTGTCGAAGAAAGCAGGCACCAGACTGTTGCTCGCCTTGCTCTGATCGATCAGGGCATTGGTCAGATCGTTGTCGATCTCGCTGGCCGGCTTCATCGCCTTGGCCGCATCCTTGTAGGCGATGACGGTGCCATCCTTGTGCATCAGGATGGCGAAGCCGTCCGCCGGCAGCTTCATCTTGGTGATGTCATCCACCAGGGAGGCGATGGAGAGATCCCCCCCCACCACGCCGCCCTGGGCAGGCTGGGCCAGGGTCACCACCAGAATGTTGTAGGCCACGTCGAGGTAGGGTTTGGTGACGATCATGCCGCCCTTGGCCATGGCTTCCTGATACCAGCCACGGGAGCGGGGATCGTAACCGTCGCGGTTGATGGAGGGGTCGGAGTCGTTCATCTTGCCGCTGCCCTCACCAAAATAGGTGAGCTGGAAACGGCCGGACACCTGGGCCTGTTGCAGGGCGTTGAGGGGCTCGGCACCGGCCTTGTTGCCAAGGGCCTGGATGACGTCACGACGGGCGGCAAGCCAGTCGCTGACGCTGGCGGCCTGCTGGCTGCCAAGGCGCTGCACCTGTTCCTGACTGCCTTGCAGCAGCATGGACTTCTGGCTGGTGTAGCTCTGCCAGGAGAGCAGCAGGATCACCAGTGACAAGGCGATGACCACAGACAACAGTATCTTCTGCTTGAGTGATAGGTTTTTCATCGTGTTTTCTTCTTGTGGGGGTCGGGAACAGGATCAATCGGGAGTGCGTGGCACTGTGTGTTGTTAGCGGCCAATCCGCGCAAAACTGAAGCGGAGAATGGCGTGAGTGACGATATTTTACGCGGAAATTTTAAAAATGCTGCGGAAAATTGGAGCAGGAAAAAGAGCGAGGCCAGCCAACCCTGTTTATTCCTTCTGCAATTGGCTAGAATATCCCGTTTTTAAATCACATCGACCCCGAGAGTTTTCACGATGTTTGAAGTCAATCCTGTATTAAACAAGCTTAAGGAGCTGTCTGAGAGGACCGAGCTGCTTAGGGGGTACCTTTGACTATGACGCCAAGAAAGAGCGTCTAGAAGAGGTCAATGCCGAGCTGGAACAGCCGGATGTCTGGAACGAACCCGAGCGCGCACAGGCGCTGGGCAAGGAGCGCGTCTCCCTGGAGAACGTCGTCAGCACCATCGATACCCTGACCCAGGGCGTCGATGACGTCGAGATGCTGGTCAGCCTGGCCGTCGAAGGCGAAGACGAAGAGACCTTCAACGAAGCCGTGGTCGAAGCGGACGAACTGGAGGCCAAGCTGGTGGATCTCGAGTTCCGTCGCATGTTCTCCGGTCAGCACGACGGTTCCGACTGCTACATCGACATCCAGTCCGGTTCCGGTGGCACCGAGGCCCAGGACTGGGCCAACATGGTGCTGCGCATGTACCTGCGCTGGGGCGATGCCCACGGCTACAAGCCCGAGCTCATCGAATGCTCCGAGGGCGACGTGGCCGGCATCAAGTCCGCCACCATCAAGTTCACCGGCGAGTATGCCTTCGGCTGGCTGCGCACCGAGACCGGCGTGCACCGCCTGGTACGCAAGTCGCCGTTCGATTCCGGCGGCCGTCGCCACACCTCGTTCTGCTCCGTGTTCGTCTACCCCGAGATCGATGATGACATCGAGATCGAGATCAACCCGGCTGATCTTCGCATCGACGTCTACCGAGCCTCCGGTGCGGGTGGTCAGCACGTCAACCGGACCGAGTCCGCGGTGCGTATCACCCACGTGCCGACCGGCGTGGTGGTGCAGTGCCAGAACGACCGTTCCCAGCACAAGAACAAAGATCAGTGTATGAAGCAGTTGAAGGCCAAGCTCTACGAGCTGGAAATTCAAAAGCAGAACGCTGAGAAGCAAGCCCTCGAAGAGACCAAGTCCGACATCGGCTGGGGCAGCCAGATCCGCTCCTACGTACTGGATGATTCCCGTATCAAGGATCTGCGCACCGGCGTCGAAACCCGCAATACCCAATCGGTACTCGACGGCGACTTGGACAAGTTTATCGAAGCCAGCCTGAAATCAGGCCTGTAAACAGAGCAGCAGGAATCACCATGTCTGAACAAACCACCACCCCGGAAGTCGACCAGACTCTCGAACTGAACAACGAGATGCTTGAGCGTCGCTCCAAGCTGGCCGCCTTGCGCGCCCAGGGCAACCCCTTCCCCAACGATTTCCGTCGTGACAGCCTCTCCGGCGATCTGCATGCCGAATTCGGCGACAAGAGCAATGACGAGCTGGTCGCCCTGGGTAAACAGGTGAAGATTGCCGGTCGCATCATGACCCGCCGGATCATGGGCAAGGCGTCTTTCGCGACCCTGCAGGACATGGCTGGCAAGATCCAGATCTACGTGACCCGTGACGACCTGCCGGAAGGCTTCTACAACGAGCAGTTCAAGAAGTGGGATCTGGGTGACATCGTCGGTGTCGAGGGCACCCTGTTCCGCACCAACGCCGGTGAGCTCTCCGTACACGTCTCCACCATCCGCCTGCTGACCAAGGCCCTGCGCCCGCTGCCCGAGAAGCACAAGGGTCTGACCGACCAGGAAGCCCGCTGCCGCCAGCGTTACCTGGACCTGATCGCCAACGAAGAGTCCCGCAAGACCTTCGTGACCCGCACCAAGGTGGTGGCCGGCATTCGCAAGTTCCTGAATGACAAGCGCTTCATGGAAGTGGAAACCCCCATGATGCAAGTCATCCCGGGTGGCGCCTCCGCACGTCCCTTCATCACCCACCACAATGCGCTGGACATCGACATGTACCTGCGTATCGCTCCGGAACTCTATCTGAAGCGTCTGGTGGTCGGTGGTTTCGAGCGTGTCTACGAGATCAACCGTAACTTCCGCAACGAAGGCATCTCCGTTCGCCATAACCCCGAGTTCACCATGCTCGAGTTCTATATGGCCTACGCCGATTACATCGATCTGATGGATCTCACCGAAGAGATGCTGCGCACCCTGGCACAGGACATCCTGGGCGACACCAAGATCCGTTACGCCAAAGAGGGCGAAGAGGGCCTGACCATCGATTTCGGTCAGCCGTTCCAGCGCCTCTCCATGGTCGACTCCATCCTGAAGTACAACCCGGGTGTGACCCGTGACGATCTGGCCACTCTTGAGAAGGCCACCGCCGTCGCCAAGGGTCTGAAGATCGAGCTGATGAAGAGCTGGGAGCTGGGCCACGTGATCACCGCGATCTTCGAAGAGACCGTGGAACACATGCTGCTGCAACCGACCTTCATCACCGAGTACCCGGCTGCCGTCTCCCCGCTGGCCCGTCGCAACGACCAGAACCCGGACGTCACCGACCGCTTCGAGTTCTTCATCGGCGGTCGCGAGCTGGCCAACGGCTTCTCCGAGCTGAACGATGCGGAAGATCAGGCCGAGCGCTTCCAGGCCCAGGTTGACCAGAAAGCCGCAGGGGACGACGAAGCCATGTTCTACGACGCCGACTTCGTCACCGCGCTGGAGCACGGTCTGCCGCCGACCGCCGGTCAAGGTATCGGCATCGACCGTCTGGTGATGCTGTTCACCAACAGCCACACCATCCGCGACGTCATCCTGTTCCCGGCCTTGCGTCCACAAAAGTAAGCGCCTCAGAAACAGGGCCGCAGCAAAACGCTGCCGTCCATGGCAATCAAAACGCCCCGCAATTGCGGGGCGTTTTTTTATGCAGTAGTCACACCGTGACGAGCGGTCATCGGTCCGCTGGTGCGACAGGCGGCAGCAGCCACTCCCCCTGCCACAGGGCCAGCGCACGGCCCGCCATCAGCACCCGCTCCTCCTGCAATTCCAGCCTGAGATCCCCGCCCCGGGCCGAGATCTGGCGGGCCCGCAATTGCTGTTTGCCGAGCCGCTCGGCCCAGAAGGGCACCAGGGCGCAGTGGTTGGAGCCGGTCACCGGATCCTCGTCCACCCCGACCCAGGGGGCGAAATAGCGGGAGACGAAGTCGTCCTCCTTCCGGCTCGACGGCGCCGTCACCATGATCCCCCGGCCCGGCAGCGCCCGCAGGGCGTGAAAATCGGGGGTGAGCGCGCGAACCTCTTCCTCGCTGGCGAGCTCAAGCAGGAACTTGGCCCCGGCCGCCAGGGTTTGCAGTGGCTGGCAGCCAAGAGCCGCCCCATAGGCAGGATCCAGCTCAAGAGGAGCCAGAGAGATACGCGGGAAGTCGAGCCAGATCCAGCTCTCTTCGCGCCTGGCCACCAGCTCGCCGCTGCGAGTCGCGAAGCGGATGGGCTGATCTTCGGCCACCGCCCCCGTCTGCCACAGCACATGGGCCGCCGCTAGGGTGCCATGGCCGCACAAGTCCACCTCCACTTGCGGAGTGAACCAGCGCAACCCGTAATGCCCCTCTCCCAGTTGGGTCAGAAAGGCGCTCTCAGAGAGGTTGAACTCCGCTGCCATGGCCTGCAGCTCGGCGTCGGACCGCGCTTCCCCCAGCACCACCACGGCGGGGTTGCCTCCGAAGGGGTGATGGCTGAAGGCGTTGACATGATAGAGACGGGACATGGTTGCTCCTTGGGGCATGAGAGATCCCCGGGAAAGGGGCTCGACAAGGCCATTTTTATATCACGGGCGCCCCGGGGCTGAGATGGATTTTGGCTTTATAAATTCATAAATCGCATAAAGAAGATATTTTTATTCTTTGTTGTTATTCATTACACCCCTTACCCTGACCAAAAATCAGACCATGGAAGACATGTGTGATGCCATTGACAGCCCCCACCCTGAGCCCGCTCTCTGACGAACAGCAGCGCCAGCTCAACCAAGTTCTCACCACCCTCAATACCCAGCAACTGGCCTGGGTCAGCGGTTATCTCTACGGCCTCTCCCAGGCGGGCGTCCAGCCCGTGGCTAGCGCAGGCGCAGAAGTCGTGGCACCCGGCGGCAGCCTGGCCATTCTCTACGGCTCCCAGACAGGGAATGCCAAGGGCGTGGCCAGCGCCATCAAGGCCCAGGCCGAGGCCCGCGGCCTGCCGGTGACCCTCACCTCCATGGCGGACTACAAACCCAAGCAGCTCAAGAAAGAGAGCCACCTGCTGGTGGTAGTGAGCACTTACGGGGAGGGGGAGCCCCCCGAGAGCGCCGTCGATCTGTTCGAGCAGCTTAAAAAAGGCAAGATTGGCAAACTCGAGGGCCTCAAGTTTGCCGTGCTGGGGCTGGGTGACAGCTCCTATGAGTTCTTCTGCCAGACCGGCAAGGATTTCGATGGTTTCCTCGCCAAAGCGGGGGCCGAGCGCATCCATGAGCTAGCTAGCCTCGATGTGGATTATCAGGATGCCGCCAAGGCCTGGGGCGAGCAGGCCGTTGCGGCGGTCGCCGCCACCCTCTCTGCCGGCGCTGCGACCGCCAGCGTGGCGGGCTCGGTGCAGGCCGCCGTCGGCCACAGCCAGTACAACAAGGAGAACCCCTTCCCCGCCAGACTCTCGGTGAACCAGAAGATCACCGGCCGCGACTCGACCAAGGATATCCGCCACATCGAGATCAGCCTTGAAGAGTCCGGCATCCGCTACCAGCCGGGCGATGCCCTCGGCATCTGGTTTGACAACGACTCCGCACTGGTGAACGAGGTACTGGCGCTGGCCGGTCTCTCCGGCGACGAGGCCACCGCCCGCGGCAGCCTGCGCGAAGTGCTCAGCCGCGAGCTGGAGCTGACCCGCTTGCACGGCGGCTTTATCACAGGACTCGCTGACATATCGGGCAATGCGGCACTGAAAGATCTGGCCGGCGACAAGGCCCAGGTCAACGCGCTGGTGGCCTCTGCCCAGGTGGTGGATGTACTGAAACGCTTCCCGACCGCGCTCACAGCCGAACAGCTGCTGGGCCTGCTGCGCCCGCTCACCCCGCGCCTCTACTCCATCGCCTCCAGCCAGAGCGAGGTGGAAGAAGAGGTGCACCTGACCGTCGGCGTGGTGCGCTACCGCCAAGAAGATGGCACAGTGCGAAGCGGCGGCGCCTCCTCCTATCTGGCGGACCGTCTGCCGGAAGATGCCGAGGTCCGGGTGTTCGTGGAGCACAACGACAACTTCCGACTGCCCGCCAATCCCGACACCCCCGTCATCATGGTGGGGCCGGGCACCGGCATTGCCCCGTTCCGCGCCTTCCTGCAGGAGCGGGAAGCACAGGGGGCAGAGGGCAAGAACTGGCTCTTCTTCGGCAACCCCCACTTCACCCAGGACTTCCTCTATCAGGTGGAGTGGCAGCGTTATGTGAAATCGGGCCTGCTGTCCAAGATCTCCCTGGCCTTCAGCCGGGATCAGGCCAACAAGATTTATGTGCAGGACCGTCTGCGCGAGGCAGGGCTTGAGCTCTACCAGTGGCTGGAAGCAGGCGCTCACTTCTATGTGTGTGGCGACGCCAACCACATGGCGAAGGATGTGCAGGAAGCCCTGCTGGAAGTGATTGCGGAACACGGCCACAAGAGCCGTGAGGAAGCAGAAGAGTATCTGAGCGAATTGCGTCGTGCCAAACGTTATCAAAGGGATGTCTATTGATGAGCAAACAACTTATTCCGGGACCGGTCGAAGGGCCGCTGGCTGACAACGAACGCCTCAAGCGCGAGAGCAACTTCCTGCGCGGCACCATCGCCGAAGATCTGCAGGACCCGCTCACCGGCGGCTTCAACGGCGACAACTTCCAGCTGATCCGCTTCCACGGCATGTATCAGCAGGATGACCGCGACATCCGCCCGGAGCGCGCCGCCCAGAAGCTGGAGCCCCTGCACAACGTCATGCTGCGCGCCCGCCTGCCCGGCGGCATCATCACCCCGGCCCAGTGGCAGGTGATCGACAAGTTCGCCGAAGAACACAGCATGTACGGCAGCATCCGCCTGACCACCCGCCAGACCTTCCAGTTCCACGGGGTACTGAAGCGCGACATCAAGCTGATGCACCAGACCCTCAACAGCACCGGTATCGACTCCATCGCCACCGCGGGGGACGTGAACCGCAACGTACTCTGCACCAGCAACCCGGTGGAGTCCGAGTTGCACCAGGAGGCCTACGAGTGGGCCAAGAAGATCTCCGAGCACCTGCTGCCCAAGACCCGCGCCTACGTGGAGATCTGGCTGGATGGCGAGAAGCTGGGGGGTGACGAGGAGCCGATCCTGGGCTCCAACTACCTGCCGCGCAAATTCAAAACGACCGTGGTCATCCCGCCCCACAACGATGTGGACATCCACGCCAACGATCTCAACTTCGTGGCCATTGCCGATCACGGCAAGCTGGTGGGCTTCAACGTGCTGGTGGGGGGCGGTCTCGCCATGACCCACGGCGACACCACCACCTACCCGCGCAAAGCGAGCGACTTTGGCTTCATTCCGCTCTCCCACGTGCTGGAGGTGGCGGCCGCCGTGGTCAGCACCCAGCGCGACTGGGGCAACCGGGTCAACCGCAAGAACGCCAAGACCAAGTACACCCTTGAACGGGTGGGGGTCGAGGCCTTCAAGGCCGAGGTGGAGAACCGCGCCGGCATCCAGTTCGGGCCGGTTCACCCCTATGAATTCACCAGTCGTGGCGATCGCTTCGGCTGGGTGGAGGGGATCGACGGCAAGCACCACCTGACCCTGTTTATCGAGAACGGCCGCCTGCTGGACTTCCCGGGCAAGCCCCTCAAGACCGGCATGCTGGAGATCGCCAAGGTGCATCAGGGGGACTTCCGCCTCACCGCCAACCAGAACCTCATCATCGCGGGCGTGCCTGCCGGCGAGAAGGCACGCATCGAAGCGCTGGCGCGCCAGTACGGTCTGCTGGATGACGGCGTGAGCGAGCAGCGCAAGCAGTCCATGGCCTGTGTGGCCCTGCCCACCTGCCCCCTGGCAATGGCCGAGGCCGAGCGCATGCTGCCTGCCTTCGTCACCGACATCGAGGGGCTGCTGGCCAAGCACGGCCTGGCGGATGACGCCATCATCTTCCGGGTCACCGGCTGCCCCAACGGCTGCGGCCGCGCCATGCTGGCGGAAGTGGGTCTGGTGGGCAAGGCGCCGGGTCGCTACAACCTGCACCTGGGGGGCAACCTCGAGGGGACCCGCATCCCGCGCCTGCACCTGGAGAACATCACCGAGCCGCAGATCCTGGCCGAACTGGACGCCCTGATCGGCCGCTGGGCCAAGGATCGCAACCCGGGTGAGTGCTTCGGCGATTTTGTCATTCGCGCCGGGATCATCGCCCCGGTTATCGACTCCGCGAGGGACTTCTATGCAGCCTGAACAGACTGATACAGCCCGGCTGGCGCGCACCGCCGACGGCCGGCTCGACCTCGACGCCCTCCTGGCCCTGGGCCGGGAGGAGCAGGTCGAGGCGCTGGCCCCCCTCAACCGGGCGCTGGACGCCATGAGCGCCCCCGAGCGGGTGCGCTGGGCCCTGGCCAACCTGCCGGGGGAGCATGTGCTGTCGTCGAGTTTCGGCATCCAGGCGGCGCTCATGCTGCACCTGGTGAGCCGCGAGCGGGCCGACGTGCCCGTGGTGCTGACCGACACCGGTTATCTCTTCCCCGAGACCTACCGTTTCATCGACGAGCTGACCGAGCGTCTCGCGCTCAACCTCAAGATCTACCGGGCCGAACTCAGCCCGGCCTGGCAGGAGGCCCGCTTCGGCCTCCTGTGGGAGCAGGGGGTGGAGGGGATCACCCGCTACAACCAGCTCAACAAGGTGGAGCCCATGGACCGCGCCCTGAACGAGCTGGGTGCCCGCACCTGGTTCTCGGGCCTGCGCCGTGAGCAGTCCGGCAGCCGGGGCAAGCTGCCGGTGCTGGCCATCCAGCGCGGTCGCTTCAAGTTCCTGCCGGTGATCGACTGGAGCAACAAGGACGTCTTCTACTACTTCAAGGAGTTCGACCTCCCCTACCACCCCTTGTGGGAGCAGGGTTACCTCTCGGTCGGCGACGTGCACACCACCGCCAAGTGGGAGCCCGGCATGAGTGAGGAGCAGACCCGCTTCTTCGGCCTCAAGCGCGAGTGCGGCCTGCATGAGGAAGGTGGCGAGAGCGACGGCTCCGGCATCTGATCCCCCGGCCCGGCCATGTGCTGCGCCTCGCCCACAAAAAAACGCCCGGCAACTACCGCAATGCTGTTCACTTAAGAGAATTTGAGTTCCAGTCCACGTAGTATCAGGACAAAAAATCGAGGGAGGCATGATGCCTCCCTCTTTCTATTGCAAGCCCCGCTGGATAAAGGCTGGAGGAAGATCGACTGGACACAGCCTTGCCCCCTCAACTCAAATCCAATTTATGAATAATCAGTCAAAAAAGTGCTTATCTGAACAGCATTGCGGCAACTACCGGGCGTTTTTCTTTGCGCAAAAGGGCGACGTACCCCTCATTACATGGCGGCGGCGCGCGCCTGATTCAGCCAGTCGTTCACCAGTGCCTCGTGGCCCTTGAGCCAGGCGTCGGCATGACGTTCCACGTCCGCCGGCTTGTTCTGCCCCTTGTTCATCAGGCCGTTCTGCACGTTGATGTCATTGAGCGGCAGCTTGACGATGGAGAAGAGCTTGGCGGCGGCCGGATTGGCCTCGGCAAACCGCTTGTTGGCAACGATGTGCATGGTGTTCACCGCAAAGCCGTAGTTCTTGCCGTTCGGCAAGCGGGTCTTGGCCGCATCCGGGGCGTCGGCGGGGACTTCCAGCCACACCACATCCTTGCCCGGCACCAGTTCGCTGCTGAGCCAGTAGGGGGTCCAGGTGTAATAGAGCACCGGCTTGCCGGCCTGGTAGCGAGCCAGGGTATCGGCGATCAGCGCCGCGTAGTTGCCCTGCTTGTGGGCCACCGTGGGGGTCAGACCAAAGGCGTCGAGGTGATGGTTGATCGCCCCCTCGCAGCCCCAGCCGGGGTTGCAACCGATGAGGTCGGCCTTGCCGTCGCCATCCCCGTCAAACAGCGCCGCCACCTCGGGATCCTTGAGCTGGCCCAGGTTGGTGATGCCGTATTGGGTCGCGGTCTTCTTGTCGATGAGGTACCCCTGGGCGGCACCGGCCACATAGGTGCCCTCACGGAAGAACACCTTGTCGCCCCCCGCCTGCTCGTACTTGTTGTCCTGCAGCGGCACCCAGTTGAACGCAAGGAAGGTGCCGTCTCCCTGGGCCACCGAGGCATAGGCCACGTTGTAGTCCACCTCCTGGGCGGGCTGGACATCGTAACCCAGACGCGCCATCAGCTTGCTCACCAGCAGGCTCTGGAAGGCCTCTTCCGGCAAGGAGCTCTGCAGGGGCTGAACGCGAACCCCCTCCCCCGGCAACTCGGCGCTGGCCATGGCGAGCGGGCTCAGCAGTTGGGTACTCAGCAGCAATGTGCCCAGGGTCAATCCTTTGGTGATCGGTCTCATGCATTTACTCCTTTGTAATCGATTTTCTTGTCACGACCGGCCAGGCGCAGCAGCAGGGCGGCGGGGCCGTGCTGATACCAGCGGCCGGTACGGGTGCGATCCGGTTGCCCCATCGCCTGGGTGAGGCGGTCGAGCACGATGGCCAGCAGCACGATGCCGAGGCCGCCGATGGAGGCGAGCCCCATGTCGAGCCGGCCGATGCCGCGCAGCACCATCTGGCCGAGGCCCCCCACCGCGATCATGGAGGCGATCACCACCATGGAGAGCGCCAGCATCAGGGTCTGGTTGACCCCGGCCATGATGGTGGGCATGGCGAGCGGCAGCTGTACCTTGAACAGCAACTGGGAGGGGCTGGCACCGAACGAGTGGGCCGCCTCCACCAGATCCGCAGGCACCTGGCGAATGCCCAGCATGGTGAGCCGGATCATGGGCGGCAGGGCGAAGATGACGGTCACCACCACCCCAGGCACGTTGCCGATGCCAAACAGCATCACGATGGGGATGAGGTAGACGAACGCCGGGGTGGTCTGCATGGCATCCAGCAGCGGCCGGGTCCAGGTGGAGAGCCGCTCGCTGCGGGCCAGCAGGATGCCGGTGGGCAACCCCAGCAGCACGCAGAAGAACAGCGAGGTCAGCACCAGGGACAGGGTCACCATGGCATCGGACCAGGCCCCGATGAGCCCGATCCCCACAAGAGATACGAGCGTACCGAGCGCCATGCGGCCGTTCACCAGTTGCCAGGCAAGCAGAGCCAGGAGCCCCATCATCAGGGTGGAGGGCACCGTCTGCAGCAGATGGGTCATGGCGTTCAGGGTCAGCTCCACCGGTGCGCGGATCAGCTGGAACAGCGGCCGCAGGTTCTCCACCAGCCAGCCGATGCCCCCTTCCACCCAGGTATCCAGCGGCACCAGCGCCTGCTGGAAAGGATCCAGCCAGTCGATGGCGGTTGTGGTGTCGGCGGCTTCGATCTGGTTCTGCCAGTCGGTGGCCTGGGTGTCGGTACTGCCCCAGGGATCGGACACCTCGGCGGACGCAGGCGCGCTCCAGGGGTCTGCCGCCACCTCATCGGCCCGCAGGGAAGGGCTAGCCAGCAGCACCAGGGCCAGCAGCCCGCTCAGCAAGAAATGGGGATTCATCAGCTTCATGCCGGGGTACTCCTGTCCAGGGTGTTAAGCAGATTGGCCTTGGAGATGAGGCCGAGGTAAGTGCCATCCTCCTCGACCACGGGCACCTGACAGGGAGCGGCCGCCACCTGGCTGATCAATTCATTGAGGGCGGTGTCCGCCAGAATGGGCTGAATGTCCGCCAGCAGCGCCTGCTCCAGGCTGCCTTTGGCCCTGACCGCCTGACCGAGCGACTCCACCGAGACGACCCCGAGGAAGCGACGGCTACGATCCACCACGTACCCGAACTCCCGCTCAAGCTCCTTGAGCTGGCGCAGAGCGTTGCCCGGCCCGTCGGTGGTGTGCTTCTTGATGAGGGGCACCTGCTTGCGGCTGGCCACATCGCGGGCGCTGAACACATGGGCCAGATCCACCCCGCGAAAGAAGGCGCGCACATAGTCGTTGGCGGGCTGGTTCAGGATCTCGTCCGGGGTGCCCACTTGCACCAGCTGGCCATCCTGCATGATGGCGATGCGATCGCCGATGCGCATCGCCTCGTCCAGATCGTGAGAGATGAAGACGATGGTGCGCTGCTGGCTGGCCTGCAGCTTGAGCAGCTCATCCTGCATCTCGGTGCGGATCAGGGGATCCAGCGCGGAGAAAGCTTCGTCCATCAGCAGGATGTCGGGGTCATTGGCAAGGGCCCGGGCCAGCCCGACCCGCTGCTTCATGCCGCCGGAGAGGGCATCCGGATAAGCCTCTATCCACTGTCCCAGCCCCACCTGATGGAGCGCCTGACGGGCGCTCTGCTGGCGCTCCGCCAGCGGTACACCGGCCAGCTCCAGCCCGAAGGCGGTATTTTCCAGCACACTCAGGTGCGGCATCAGGGCGAAGGACTGGAATACCATGCTGATTTTCTTGCGGCGCACCCGGCGCAGTTCGCGCTCCGAGATGGCGGCGATGTCCTCGCCATCGATCAGCACCTGGCCGCGGGTCGGCTCGATCAGCCGGTTGAAGAGACGCACCAAGGTGGACTTGCCCGAACCGGAGAGGCCCATCACCACGAAGATCTCCCCTTCGTTGATGGCCAGATTGACATCCTGGACCCCCAGGGTCTGTCCGGTCTTTTTCAGGATACTGGCGCGATCATGCCCTTTCGCCAGCAATTTGAACGCTTTATCCGGCTGATCGCCGAAGATTTTGTAGAGGGATTTGACCTCGAGTTTGACTGTCATATTGTCCTTTTTTCTTGGCCGACGGTTTGCCTGGCAAACCGTCGAACGTGAGCCAATTACTTTTAACACTAAGCAGTTTCACACCCAAACAAAAGAACCAATTGAAGCCAACCAGGAAAGGTAAAATTTAAGCCATTGATTTTTATTAGTTATTTTTATTCATAAAAACCCATTAAATCACGATAAAAACGCCTATAACAGACAGGGCCGCCACAGTAGCGATGCACTTTCAGCACATTTTATTAATGATTAAAGGGCGTTAGCAGCAGGCGAAAAGAGAGAGTGGGGAGGACGGCCCCCATCGGAGCGATAAATGGCCACTTAATTACATCACTAATCATTTTGATGCCGCGCATCCCGGTATTGCTAGGCACCTTCAGCCATGCCGGTTCAGCCCCCTTCTCTTTGCGGCAACAGGGCACAAAAAAGCCCCCGGCTGTCGCAAGGGGCTCTTCATGGCATCAGAGGGCTCAGCGCCGCTGCCAGGTCTCGAAACAGTAGGGATGGGGGTTCTTCTTGTCGGGGTGATGGGACTCGCGCTCGATGCAGGACCAGTCGCCCTCGTCGAAGGCCGGGAAGCGGGTATCCCCCTCCACCGCCAGATCGATACGGGTCAGATAGAGCCTGTCGGCCCGTGGCAGTAGCTGGCCATAGAGATGACCGCCCCCGATCACCATCAGCTCCGCGACGTCACTATCCGCCAGCAGGGCCAGTGCGGCCTCCACCGAGTCGATAACCTCCACGCCGTCGGCCCGGTAGTCGGGGTTGCGGCTGATCACCAGATTGCGGCGCCCGGGCAGCGGTCGTCCGATGGATTCAAAGGTCTTGCGCCCCATCAGCACCGGCTTGCCCAGAGTGACCCGCTTGAAGTGGGCCAGATCCGCCGGCAGGTGCCAGGGCATCTGGTTGTCCAGCCCTATCACCCGATCGTGGGCCATGGCGGCAATCATGGAAATCATCATGGGGTCAACCTCTCGCACCGTCGTCAGATAATGGGGCGGTTACGGTACACGACCAGAGAGGGGATCGCCAAACCGAAACTCAGGGCCCCCACGATAAACAGCGCCTTGAGGCCGTTCTCCACCGCGCTCTGAAGCAGCTCCATGGTCACCCCGGAGATATTGAGCTCCACAATGGCGATCATGGTCTTGAACGCATAGCTGCCCGGGATCATGGGGATGATGGAGGCGACGCTGAACACCGGGCGCGGTGCCAGCAGGCGGCGCGACCAGTAGACACAGACAAAGCCGACCGTGGTCGCCGCTGCCAGAGTGGCCCACTCGATGGGCATGCCGTAGTGGATGAGCAGGGTACGCAGGCTGTGGGCCAACGCGCCCCCCATGGCGCAATATTTGAGCATCCGTGGCGGCACGTTGAACAGCATGGCAAAGCCCACCGCCGGAATGGCCGACCAGAAGGCATCCTTGGCCAGCAGCCAGAGCAGTTCCATCATACCTTCCACCCCCAGATGCCGGTCACCGACATGGCGAGAATGATCCCTATGGCTGCGCTGATGGTCAGCAGTGTCGCCGTGCCCCAGCGGGCCAGCCCCATGTTGAAGTAACCCTTCACCATGTCGGAGACCGCATTGATGAGCGGGAACCCCGGCACCAGCAGCAACACGCTGGCGGCCATGGCGAGATAGGGTTGTTCGCCCCAGCCGAAGAAGGTGGCGCTGGAGGCGAGCAGGGTGGCGATGAAACCGGTGGCGGCAAAGTTGATGAGGGGGCTGTGGTGATGGCGGGCAATGAGCTGGCGCACCCGCATGGCGACCGAGGCCGAACAGCAGGTCACCAGGAAGATGGGCCAGTCACCACCAAACAGCAGGCTGAAGGCGCCGCAGGAGAGCCCCACCATGGGCACCACCAGCCAAGGGTGATAGTGGAACGGCACTATGGCATCGAGCCGCTGACGCACTTCCCGCGCGCCGATTAGCTCCTTCTCCGCCATGATGCAGATACGCTGTATTTCGCACACCACCTGCATGTTGATGCCGTGCTCCCGCACCCGGCGGGTGGTGGTGACGCAACTGCCCTGGTAGAGACTGGTGAGGACGATGGCGCTGGAAGAGATGGCCATCTCGACGCTCTCCAGCCCGAGCGCCATGCCGAGCCGGACCGTGGTCTGCTCGATGATGCGGCTCTCCGCCCCAAACTGGGCCAGCATCTGGCCCGCCTTGACGATGATCCGGGTGATCTCCGTCTGCTGCTCTCGCGACAGCACCCTTCCTGGTGTGATGCTTCTCATGATCCCTTTGAGTCATAGCAAGATGAAATGTGTCTGGATATTACCCCAAAATAAATACACCTTCATCCATCTCTATCGGACTGCGGGCACTGGTCACTATTATTCAGCCGCCAGGGGAATATTTGCAGCAAATAAAAAACAATTCACCCAACTTGCTTAACAACTTGTTTGAGAAGGGGTGAGACAAATTAATAAACACCCTGTTTTTTATATCTTGAACAGGGCCGTGAATTATTTGCGTTTCAGATAACTGGAAAACGCTATCACATTATCCGGCAGCGGGGGCTCTGCCATTTCCTGACAGGATTCGTTCTGCAGATCCAGAATGTGCTGGCGCATGGCGTAGACGGAGTCATGCATCATGTTGGCTATCCGGATGCAGCTGTCGAGGTTGTTTCTTGCCAGGCGGCGCTGGCAGTCGATGCGAAATTGCAGACCTCGCAACCGACGTTGCCGCTCTGGTCCCACCTGGGCGATCAGGGTCTCTATCTGCTGGTGCAGCAGCGCGTCGAGTCGCTCCGGCTCGGCCAGCGCCCAGTACTTCAGGGTATCGAAATCAGGCAGCTCCATATACCCTCCTGGCCGGACCTCGCCCATGGAATGGAACGACGCCGGGCACATCACTATTTCACTGTCCCTAGGGAAGGTTATATAGGATGGTGGCGATTTTGGGCCATTCACCGCCGAGCCACAGGAGTCCGGTTTTTGGCACGAATTGCGCATCGTTGGCGGAAAAAATCATTTATTCCTTATGATTCATGAAATTAACCGAATCCGGCCTGCGTCAGTTTTTTTATAAAATTTCAGCGTCATTTTTCTCGGCCTTATGCCTTATTCATATACAGGACCTTAAGAAAACACTTCATTTGAAATTCCTTCTAAGGTCCTGTTCTGTATCGATTTTCGCTGCTTG
>NZ_JAPCIY010000055.1:0-29711 GCF_027707645.1 Aeromonas sp. QDB30
GGCGTGCATCGAGAAGACAGATTATCCCATCCCGGCAGAACTGATGCCGTCAACCCCGTCCTGGTGAATAGATACCTTGCCGCCAACTGGCAGACTCACAGACAGCATGTCACCCAGCTCAAGACTCGTCATGCCGACCCATCCGCCAACCATGTTTCCACCCGCGAACCTGTCAGGCAATCAGTTGCAAACCCACCCTCACAGAGCGTATCGCCACCGGACAATCCACCCCCGATCTGCCCCAGATGTGGCAGCACCATGGTATTGCGCACTGCCGGTAGAGGTGACAACAAGGGAAAACCGTTCTGGGGATGCCATGAATTCCCCACATGCAGGGGGACCAGAGCGCTGATGAAGTAGATGGGAAGGCTGAACGACGGAGGCATAAAACAAAGGCGGCCAATTGGCCGCCTTTGTTATTTCAGCAAATCAGCGGATCGTTGCCATCTTCTGCACGCAGCGCTGCTCGCGCTCATCCACCCGCTTGGCAAACCAGGCGGTGGTGAGGTTGCGGGTGATCTTGGGGCTCTTTAGCTGGATACCGGGCAAGATGGCGCGGGGTTGCCGTGTCCCGGCCTGTTTGTCGGCCAGGGCGAAGACCCTGTGGTAGAGATCGCTTTTGGCAAAGTCGCTGCTGTCCCCGAGCTTCAGGCTCTGGTGAATGGCCTGCTTGCTCATGTTGACGCGGCTGGCGACGCTGTGGACCGCGAGTTCGGTCTTGCCGGGCAGATCCGAGTCGTAGCGGATGAGATCCCCGTCCAGGGCCAGGGGCTTGCCACTCACCCGGCTTACCGCCGCCTGGAAGGCCGCATTGCGGCTCGCGTACCAGCCCGCATTGAAGTCGGCGAAGCGATAGAGGGTATCCGGGTAGTCCGCGGGATAGCCGAAGATGTGTTTGGTGCCAAACCAGATGCCGCCGCGACGAGTGAACACCTCGTGGCGAATGGACTCCTTCACGGGATAGGGGTACCCACGGGCGTTGGCTTCGGCAAAGGCGACGCTCACCTGCATGGGGCCGCCGGTGCGTACCGGGTTGAGATTGCCAAAGAGCTGCTTGCCCATGGGGACGCTGCCTATCATGTCTTCGAAGATCTCGCTCATCTCCCGCTCGGTGCGAAGTTTGTCGATGCGCTCGGCATAGCTCTTGCCGGTGGGGGATTGGATGGAGAGGGCCGTGCGCACCATGAACTCGGGGATGAGCAGCTTGCCGGCCCGGGCATTGATCTCCTTCCAGGCAATCTTGTTGAGGTTGGGCACCACGGGGTCCGCCTGATAGGTCGCCTCCTGCTCCGCCACCGCCAGCACGCTGCAGACGTTGTGATCGCTCACCGTCAGCCCCTGGGTGGTGAGCGCCGTCACCACGTCATTGGCCCAGCCCGGCTTGTCCACCACGCTGCGCGGCAGGAAACGCACGATACGGCTCTTCATGTCGGCCGGTTCTTGCGGCTGCATCGCCTTGGGAATGGGGCGCCCCGCCGGCGTCGCCGGGCTGGTCGGGGCGGGAGGCTCGCTGGCACAACCCGACAGCAGGGCAAGGGAAAGCAGTGACAGCCAGCGCCAATGGGCATCAAACAAGGAGTGAGAGGGGATCATGAAGGCTTCCTGAAGAGCGGGACCTGCCCCTCATCGCGAATGAGAGGGCTCGAATGCATGGAGGCGGACATTGTAGGGAACAAGTCTGACAAGATGAAGGCGGATGAACCTGCTGGCCCGCTGGCTGCGGCATTCCCTGGCGTCATCACGCCAGCTCCACCCGGTTGCGTCCCAGGTGCTTGGCCTGATAGAGGGCGAGATCGGTGCGCTGGAGCAGAGCATCCACCCCCTCCCCGCTCTGGCTGATACCCAGGGCAAGGCTCACGGTGAATCTTACCCCGTCACCTGAGACCAGCTCTTCGGTCGCGCACCTTATCTGCTCCGCCAGCGCACGGGCCTTGTCGCCCGTCATGCCGGGCAGCCAGATGGCAAACTCCTCTCCCCCAAGGCGTGCCACCACCCCATCCAATGGGCAGAGCTGGCGCAGCAGGGTGCTGAATTCACGCAGTACATTGTCGCCGATGGCGTGGCCATAGCGATCGTTGATCAGCTTGAAGTGATCGAGATCCAGCAGCAGGAGCGGCGTCCCCTCCTCTCCGTGCGCCTCCAGCACGGCGCGAAACGCCCGGCGATTGGAGAGCCCGGTCAGCTCGTCTGACATGGCGAGAGAGGAGAGCCGCATCTGGGTGCCATACATCTGCTGCACCATCAGCAGCACACCCCAGGCCGAGGCCAGCATGCCGATCGTGCGCAGGCTGTCTTCCACCGTGGAGAGCCACCAGGGCTGGAAATAGGCCTCATCCATCAGATCGATGACGCCGGAGACGAGCCAGAGGGTCAGCCCGCCGGTGAGGGAGAGATAGGTTTTCAAGGTGATCTGGGCACACTGCACCACCCAGAACATGAACAGCAGGGTCAACACGTTGAGCGCTTCGGCCAGAGCCCCGACGGTATAGAGGTTGTGCTCCGCCAGGGGATCAAAACTGGCCCCGGCCAGGATCCCCGTCAGCAGCAACAGACAGGGCAGGCTCACCAGCGCGAGACGACGGCAGGGAGGAAGCGAGAAGAACCGGGCGGGGTGAACGGATAACCTGAGGGGAGTCTTCATCATGTTTTGGGCTCCAAGCGCGCATGTCTTCTATCCCGAATGGCAGCCGTTGGCTGCCATCGCCAGCGAACCCCGACGGCATTCCTGGTGGCAAATCACTGATATTGTGGGCCGATTTTTCCATAAAAAACAATCCCCTCACCATATGGGTCAGGGGATTGTTGCAACGGGGACGGCGCGATCTGCCGTGACATCGGGGCGGGCGGCCCTTCCCTGCTCGTCCTCACGGCAAGCGGGCAGTGCCGCCTCAGGCGCTCTGGCGCAGGGCCTGATGCTGGGCGGCGCCGTTGATCACCGCCTGCAGGGAGGCGTTGACCACGTCGCGACCGACGGCGACGCCACACATCCGGGTGCCCTCGACGCTCAGCAGCACATAGGCGGCGGCGCGGGATTCGGTGCCGGCGGTGAGCGCATGCTCGGAGTAATCCAGCACATCGATGTGCATGCCGGTCTGACGCTGCCAGCCGTTGACCAGGGCGGTGATGGCTCCCTCCCCTTCACCGCACAGTTGCAGGGTGCCGTGGGGGGTCTGCAACTCCAGGCGCAGGCTCTCCTGACTGTCATGACCGAGCTGGAAGCGCCCGATGCGATAGCCGTGGGCAGGCTCGAGATAGTGCTGCTCGAACAGGGCGCGGATCTGCTCCGGGCTGATTTCGCTGCTGCTCGCCTCAGCCTCGGCCTGCACCCGGCGGCTGAAGTCGATTTGCAGCCAGCGCGGCAGTTGCAGACCGAGGTCACGTTCCAGCAGATAGGTCACCCCTCCCTTGCCGGACTGGCTGTTGATGCGGATCACCGCCTCGTAGCTGCGACCGAGATCGGCAGGATCGATGGGCAGGTAAGCCACGTCCCAGTAATGATCCGGTTTTTCTGCCGCGAGAGACTTGCGGATGGCGTCCTGGTGGCTGCCGGAAAACGCCGTGTAGACCAGCTCGCCGGCATAGGGGTGGCGCGGGTGCAGGGCAATCTGGGTGCAGGCCCCCACGGTGGCGACGATGGCATCCATGTCGGACAGGTCCAGCTCGGGGTCAATCCCCTGGCTGTAGAGGTTCATGGCCATGGTGACGATGTCCATGTTGCCGGTACGCTCCCCGTTGCCAAGCAGGGTGCCCTCAATGCGATCCGCCCCCGCCAGCACCGCCAGCTCGGCGGCGGCCACCCCGCAGCCTCTGTCGTTGTGGGTGTGGATGGAGATGCTCACCTCGGGTCGCGCCTTGAGGTGTCGGCAGAACCACTCCACCTGATCCGCAAACACGTTGGGGGTGCTCACCTCCACCGTGGCGGGGAGGTTCAGGATCATCGGGCGGGCAGCGGCGCGCCATTCGTCGATGACGGCGTCACACACCTCGACGGCGAACTCCACCTCGGTACTGCTGAAACTCTCCGGGGAATACTGGAAACTCCACTCGGTGCCCGGATTGCGGGCCGCATACTCCCGCACCCAGCGCGCCCCCTGCACGGCGATGGCCTTGACCCCGTCCTTGCCTGAGTTGAACACATAGTTGCGCTGGGTCGGGTTGACCGAGTTGTAGACGTGGACGATGGCCCGCTTCGCCCCCTTGAGGGCCTCGAAAGTGCGGGCGATCAGATCTTCGCGCGCCTGTACCAGAACCTGGATGGTGACGTCATCGGGGATGAGGTTGCGCTCGATGAGTTCGCGCACAAAATCGAAGTCGGGCTGGGAGGCCGCCGGGAAGCCCACCTCGATGTGCTTGAAACCGATGTGGGTCATCAGCGCCCACATTTGCAGCTTCTGGGCCACCGTCATGGGCTCGACCAGCGCCTGGTTGCCATCGCGCAGGTCCACGGCGCACCAGAGCGGTGCCCGCTCCAGTACCCGGTTGGGCCACTGGCGATCCGCCAGGTTGATCACGGGGGCACGGCGGTATTTGCGATGATCGAAGCTCATATTCAGATTCCCTTGACGGATGGGCGAGGCGCCGGACGACCGGGCCGACAGGCGGGTGGGGCAAGGAGGGGAAGCGGGTTGGTGCGGTAACACCGTCCCTGACGAGTCGCGCGGCGGTAACCCCGCGACCGGTTTTCCTGCGGCCCCCGTCGGTCACCGGGGCCGGCCACGGCAGCCGGATCGGGCTGCGGGCGCTGATCCTCTCGCACGCCACCTTTCGATGTGTCGGCGCAGACGACCTTGTTTGTATGAGCACCCAGTATAGGGAGGTCGTGGGGGCGAGAGATTGCGAAGATTGCACCATTTCATGTCAATTAAGCAATATGGATGCAGTGAATGTCTAATAAGGGGGTGAGTCTCACCACCCCTGATGGATTATTCGCCATCTCACCCATCTTCTTTGCTGGCGCCCCCCCGGAAGTGGCAGGGCGCAGGCAATAAAAAACCCCGCCATTGCTGGCGGGGTTTGCGTGCATCGAGCGGGCAGCGTGCTGCCGGTGCTCTTAGCGGTTGTTCACCTTCTCGTGCAGCTCCTGCACCGAGTTCACATTGGCGGTGGCATCGACACTGATGGCCATGCAGGTGGCGAAGGCCGCGTGCAGCGTGGTGGTGTAGGCCACCTTGTGCTGCAGGGCGCCACGGCGCAGCTGCTTGGAGTCCTCGATGGCCTGACGACCCTCGGCGGTGTTGACGATATAGGTGTACTCGCCATTCTTGATGCGATCCAGAATGTGCGGACGACCCTCGTGCACCTTGTTCACCAGACGCGGGTTGATGCTCGCCTCGCCCAAGGTCACGGCGGTGCCGTGGGTGGCGTCGAGGTCATAACCCAGCTCCAGCAGCTTGGCGGCCAGGTTGACCACCCGCTCCTTGTCGCCGTGGCGAACGGACAAGAGGGCGCGACCTTCGCTCGGAACCTGGTGACCGGCACCCAGCTGCGCCTTGGCATAGGCCTCGGCGAAGCTGCTGCCCACCCCCATGACTTCACCGGTGGAGCGCATTTCCGGCCCCAGCAGCGGGTCCACACCCGGGAACTTGGCGAACGGCAATACCACTTCCTTCACCGAGTAGTAGGGCGGGATGATCTCGGTGGTGAAGCCCTGTTCTTTCAGGCTCTGACCGGCCATGACGCGGGCGGCGATCTTCGCCAGCGGGGCACCGGTGGCCTTGGAGACGAAGGGCACGGTACGGGCGGCACGGGGGTTCACCTCGATGAGGTAGATCTCGTTGTCTTTCACCGCGAACTGCACGTTCATCAGACCGACCACGCCGAGTTCCAGCGCCAGCTTGCGCACCTGCTCGCGCATCTCGTCCTGGATGGCCTTGGACAGGGTGTAGGGCGGCAGGGAGCAGGCGGAGTCACCGGAGTGGATACCGGCCTGTTCGATGTGCTCCATGATGCCGCCGATAACCACATCGGTACCGTCGCAGATGGCGTCCACGTCCACCTCGGTGGCGTCGTCCAGGAAGCGGTCCAGCAGCACCGGCGACTCGTTGGAGACGCTCACTGCCTCGGCGAAGTAGCGGCGCAGGTCCTGCTCGTCATAGACGATTTCCATGGCGCGGCCACCCAGCACGTAGGAGGGGCGAACCACCAGCGGGTAGGTGATGCGCGTGGCCAGTTGCACGGCCTGCTCCAGGGCGGTGACGGTGCCGTTTTCCGGCTGCTTGAGCCCCAGACGCTCAACGGCGGACTGGAAGCGCTCGCGGTCTTCCGCGCGGTCGATGGCATCCGGGCTGGTACCAATCACCGGCACGCCGTTGGCTTCCAATGCCCGCGCCAGTTTCAGCGGAGTCTGGCCACCGTACTGGACGATGACGCCCTTGGGCTGCTCGACCCGCACGATTTCCAGCACGTCTTCCAGGGTCACCGGCTCGAAGTAGAGGCGGTCGGAGGTGTCGTAGTCGGTGGAGACGGTCTCAGGGTTGCAGTTGACCATGATGGTCTCGTAGCCGTCTTCGCGCAGGGCCAGGGCCGCGTGTACGCAGCAATAGTCGAACTCGATGCCCTGACCGATACGGTTCGGGCCGCCACCGATGACCATGATCTTGTCGCGGTTGGTGGGGTTGGCCTCGCACTCTTCGTCGTAGCTGGAGTACATGTAGGCGGTGTTGGTGGCGAATTCGGCCGCGCAGGTATCGACCCGCTTGTAGACCGGGAAGATATTGTGGCGGGCACGCAATTTACGCACTTCACCTTCGGCCACGCCTAGGATCTTGGCCAGACGGGCGTCGGCAAAGCCTTTGCGCTTGAGGGCGCGCAGGAAGTCGGCGTCGAGACCGGCCATGCCGCGCTCTTTCACCTGCTCTTCCAGTTTCACCAGCTCTTCAATCTGCACCAGGAACCAGGGGTCAATCTTGGTCAGCTTGAACACGCCGTCCATGGAGAGGCCGGCGCGGAAGGCGTCGGCGATGTAGAAGATGCGCTCGGCACCAGCATCCTGCAGCTCGTGACGGATGCGGGTCAGGGAGTCGGGGGCGTTCAGGTCAACCATGGGGTCGAAGCCGGTCTTGCCGGTCTCGAGACCACGCAGGGCCTTGTGCAGGGACTCCTGGAAGTTGCGGCCGATGGCCATCACTTCACCCACGGACTTCATCTGGGTGGTCAGACGGTCGTTGGCGCCGGCAAACTTCTCGAAGTTGAAGCGCGGCACCTTGGTCACCACGTAGTCGATGGCCGGCTCGAAGGAGGCCGGGGTACGACCACCGGTGATGTCGTTCATCAGCTCGTCCAGGGTGTAACCGATGGCGAGCTTGGCGGCGATCTTGGCGATGGGGAAGCCGGTCGCCTTGGAGGCCAGCGCAGAGGAGCGCGACACCCGCGGGTTCATCTCGATGATGACCATGCGGCCGTCTTTGGGGTTGATGCCGAACTGAACGTTGGAGCCGCCGGTCTCGACGCCGATCTCGCGCAGCACCGCCATGGAGGCGTTGCGCATGATCTGGTACTCCTTGTCGGTCAGCGTCTGGGCTGGCGCGACCGTGATGGAGTCACCGGTGTGGATGCCCATGGGGTCGAAGTTTTCGATGGCGCAGACGATGATGCAGTTGTCGTTGCGATCCCGCACCACTTCCATCTCGTACTCTTTCCAGCCGATGAGCGACTCGTCGATGAGCAGCTCCTTGGTCGGGGAGAGATCCAGACCGCGCTCGCAGATCTCCACGAACTCTTCGGTGTTGTAGGCGATGCCGCCGCCCGAGCCACCCATGGTAAAGGAGGGACGGATGATGCAGGGGAAGCCTACCATCTGCTGCACACCCCAGGCCTCTTCCATGTTGTGGGCGATGCCGGCACGGGGGCACTCGAGACCGATGCTGCGCATGGCCTTGTCAAAGCGGGAGCGATCCTCGGCCTTGTCGATGGCGTCGGCGGTGGCGCCGATCATCTCGACACCGAACTCCTTGAGCACGCCATGCTGCTCCAGCGCCAGGGCGCAGTTCAGCGCAGTCTGGCCACCCATGGTGGGCAGGATGGCGTCCGGGCGCTCTTTCTTGATGATCTCGCGCACCACTTCCCAGGTGATGGGCTCGATGTAGGTGGCGTCGGCCATCTCCGGGTCGGTCATGATGGTGGCCGGGTTGGAGTTCACCAGGATGACGCGGTAGCCCTCTTCTTTCAGGGCCTTGCACGCCTGGGCGCCGGAGTAGTCGAATTCGCAGGCCTGACCGATGACGATGGGGCCGGCGCCGAGGATCAGGATGCTCTGTAGGTCGTTACGTTTTGGCATGGCTCTCTTTATCCTCTTAGGCGCGATACTGCTTAATCAATTCAATAAAGTGGTCGAACAGACCGGCACAATCGTGCGGGCCCGGGCTCGCTTCGGGGTGACCCTGGAAGCTGAAGGCCGGACGGTCGGTGCGATGGATGCCCTGGAGCGACCCATCGAACAGGGAGACGTGGGTGGCACGCAGGCACTCGGGCAGGGTCTGCTCGTCCACCGCAAAGCCGTGGTTCTGGGCGGTGATCATCACGGTGTTGTCGTCCAGACTCTTCACCGGGTGGTTGGCACCGTGGTGGCCGAACTTCATCTTGATGGTCTTGGCGCCGGAGGCCAGGCCCAGCAACTGGTGGCCCAGGCAGATACCGAACACCGGGGTGCTGGTATCAAGGAAAGCCTTGATAGCGTCGATGGCGTAGTCGCACGGCTCGGGGTCGCCGGGGCCGTTGGAGAGGAAGATGCCATCCGGGTTCATCGCCAGTACCTCGGCGGCCGGGGTCTTGGCCGGCACCACGGTCAGGCGGCAGCCACGGTCCACCAGCATGCGCAGGATGTTGCGCTTCACGCCGAAGTCGTAGGCCACCACGTGGTATTTCAGCTCATCGGCCGCCGGGGTGACGTGACCCTTGCCGAGCTGCCAGCTACCTTCGGTCCAGCTGTAGGATTCGCTCACGGTCACTTCCTTGGCCAGGTCCATCCCCTTCAAACCGGGGAAGGCGCGGGCCTGTTCGAGGGCATGGGCTTCATCGAGCTGCTTGCCGGCCAGGATGCAACCGGCCTGGGCGCCTTTTTCACGCAGGATGCGGGTCAGCTTGCGGGTGTCGATGTCGGCGATGCCAACGATGTTGTGGGACTTGAGGTAATCGGAGAGGGATTGCTGATTGCGGAAGTTGGAGGCCAGTATCGGAAGGTCCCGGATGATGAGGCCCTGAGCATGGACCTGACTGGACTCTTCATCTTCGCTGTTGGTGCCGGTGTTGCCTATATGGGGGTAAGTGAGGGTAACGATCTGACGGGAATAGGAGGGATCTGTGAGGATTTCCTGATAACCCGTCATCGACGTGTTGAAAACCACTTCACCAACGGAACATCCCTCGGCGCCTATCGACACGCCTTTGAACACAGTTCCATCTTCCAGCACTAGCAATGCAGTGTGATTCAAGACAACCTCCAGTTATTTAGCTTTAAATTCAGCAATTTACCTGGGTGTTGCGGGCTCGGTTCCGGTCTTTGACAGGACTCGAACCCGGCAGATTTCTGGCAAATTGGGCGCATTCTACTTAAAAACGATCTCATTTCAACGTCTTTTCTCGTTTGAAATGCATCTAAATTCAATAAACAAGCAACATTACCCATTATCTATGCACTCGATTGCTTTGCAACCCCCTCTTCAAAAAGAAAAGCCAAACACAGACAACAAAGCGGCACCCGATGCCGTGCAACGTACAAAAAACCAGATTTACCACTTAATAAACAGCAAGATATAAAATTAAAAAATAAACAACACAACAGCAAAAACACCATTTTAAGCCAGAAAAATGAACACCAATAATAGAAAACGTTTTTCTTTGATTGCATTTTTAGTCTATTTCACATCAGGGCAAAATGCCCCCCGCAGGGGAATATTGAGACCCAAAGCCGTTACCCCTTGATGACATTTTTGTCGCAAGAGGGTGGCGGGCTTGTAAGAATGGCAGGATTTAGCGAGGTTCACTCAAAAAGTGATGATTAAGGCTTATTTCTACAAAAAAGTGACAAAAAACCCCGGCGGACCGGGGTTTGGCAACCAGTACGGGAGTCTGCACTCCCCCTGAAGACGGTTTATTTCAGACCGAGCACATCCTGCATGTCATAGAGACCGGCCCCTTGCTGGCCGAGCCACTTGCCCGCCCGCACTGCACCGTTGGCGAAGGTCAGACGGCTGGAAGCCTTGTGGCTGATCTCGACCCGCTCGCCGATGTCGGCAAACATGACGGTGTGCTCCCCCACCAGATCTCCGGCGCGGATGGTGGCAAAGCCGATGGTGTTCCGATCCCGTTCACCGGTGATCCCCTCACGGCCATAGACGGCGCACTCTTTCAGATCCCGGCCCAGGGTTTTCGCCACCACTTCTCCCATGGAGAGCGCGGTGCCGGACGGAGCATCCACCTTGTGTCTGTGGTGCCCCTCGATGATCTCGATGTCGGTGTACTCCCCCATCACCCTGGCCGCCTGCTCCAGCAGCTTGAACACCAGGTTGACCCCGACCGAGTAGTTGGAGGCGAAGACGATGCCGATCTGCTTGCCGGCCTCGTGCAGGGCCGCCTTGCCCGCCTCGTCAAAGCCGGTGGTGCCGATCACCATCTGCTTGCCATGAGCCAGTGCAAAGGCCAGGTTCGCCAGGGTCACCTCGGGGCGGGTGAAGTCGATGATGAGATCGAATTCGTCCTTCACCTTCTCAAGACTGTCGCTGATGATGACGCCAAGGCGCCCCAGGCCGTTGAGTTCACCCGCATCCAGACCGATCACGGCAGAGCCCGGTCGTTCCAGCGCCGCTCCCACCACCACGCCCTCGGCGTTGGCGATAGCCTCCAGCAGCACCTTGCCCATACGACCATTACAGCCCATCACGGCCACACGGATCGGATTGTCCATCTCCACCCTCTCATCTCTTTATTATGGAAAGAGACCGTTTTACCAGCCCGCGTCCCCTTTGAAAAGCCCGATCTGGCCCGCTAAACCAACCCGACATTTAAACGATATATTCATTAAAAACAGAATAAATAACGGAATAACCAGGCAAGTCAGAATCTCGAAGTAAAAAGCCCTATCCATCTGGACGGCTATCTTGACCCGGGCGGGCCGACTCACTACTGTTGGCCCCCCATGGTGGCAGGATGCCCGCCCTGTGCCCGCCCTGGAGGCGCCACAGGCAACGACAGGAGGTCATTGTTCAAGTTTCGAGGAACACATGATCCAGACCCAACCCCGTGCCAGAGCCCTGCTGCCCCTTCTGGTCTTTCTTGCCCTCTTCATCGGTACCGGTACCTGGCTGACCCTGCAGGGGGTCGAGTTCGCCTTCTACCAGCTCCCCGCCCCCGTTGCCGCCCTGCCCGCCGTCATGCTGGCGCTGATGCTGGGCAAGGAGGGCTTCAACAAGAACCTTGAGACCTTCTTCAAGGGGGTGGGCGAGAGCAACATCATGGCCATGTGCCTCATCTATCTGCTGGCGGGCGCCTTCGCCACCGTGGCCAAGGCCACCGGCGGGGTGGATGCCACGGTCGCCCTCGGCCTCTCCCTCATTCCGGGCTGGTGCCTGCTGCCGGGGCTCTTCCTCATCTCTGCCTTCATTGCCACCGCCATGGGTACCTCCATGGGCACCATCGGCGCCGTGGCACCGGTGGCGCTGGGCGTCGCCCAGGCCGCCGGCATCGATCCGATGCTGATGGCGGGGACCATCCTCTCCGGCGCCATGTTCGGGGACAACCTCTCCATCATCTCAGACACCACCATCGCCGCCACCCGCAGCCAGGGCTGCGAGATGAAGGACAAGTTTCGCGAGAACATCAAGATTGCCGCCCCCGCCGCCGTGCTGGTGATCCTGCTCTATCTGGTGCTGGGCTCCACCGGTGAAGCGCCGGCCCCCACCGCCGAAGCGGACTTGCTCAAGGTCGCCCCCTATCTGCTGATCCTGGTGCTGGCCCTCTCTGGCATGAACGTCTTCATGGTACTGGGGCTTGGCATCCTGGCGGCCGGTGGCGTGGGGCTGCTTGGCAGCTACTCCCTCGGCCAGTTCAGCAAGGACATCTATCAAGGCTTCACCAGCATGCAGGAGATCTTCCTGCTCTCCATGCTCATCGGCGGTCTGGGTGCCCTGATGGAACGCCAAGGGGGGCTCGCATGGATAAGTGAGCGCATCGCCGCCCTGATTGCCCGCTTCACCCGCCACCACGATGGCGAGCAGAACGAGAAGGCGGCCGAGCTCGGCATCGCCGGCGTGGTGAGCCTCACCAACCTGTGCACCGCCAACAACACCGTGGCCATCATAGTCGCGAGCAAGGTGGCCAGGGATCTGGCAGACCATCACGGGGTCACCCCGCGCCGCGCCGCCTCCATGCTGGACATCTTCTCCTGCGTGGTGCAGGGGCTGATTCCCTGGGGCGCCCAGGCGCTGCTGCTGGGTTCCATCTTCGCCCTCTCGCCGATCCTGGTCGTGAGCATGAGCTTCTACCCCATGGCGCTGGCACTGGCCGCCATCGTGGCCGTCTTCCTCAAGCACCAGATGGGCGCAGTGGCTCCCGCCCCCCACCGTTCCTGACACCCGACCTCAGGGGCCGCCCGGCTGGCGGCCCCGCCATCAGCTTTTCATCCCGTCGGCCCCTTGCTAAGGTAGCGCCAGCCCACCTTTGCCCAGGAGTCCCCATGCCGGATACCCAACCCGAACGCCAGAACCTGCGCCAGCTCATTCGCCAGCGCAGAAAAAGCCTGAGCCAGGCCGAGCAGCAGGCGGCGGCCCAACAGCTGGTCGAGCGCTTCCAGGAACATCCCGGCATCCTCGCGGCCAGGCGCATCGCCCTCTATCTGGCCAACGACGGGGAGCTCGATCCCCTGCCCGCCATCCACTGGCTGTGGGCCCGGCAAAAGGAGGTCTACCTGCCGGTGCTGCACCCCTTTACCCCGGGTCACCTGCTCTTCTTGCGCTACACCGCCACCACCCCCATGACCCGCAACCGCTACGGCATCGCCGAGCCCGAGCTCGACGTGCAGCAGGTGCTGCCCCACAGCATGCTGGACATCATCTGCACCCCGCTGGTGGCCTTCGATGAGGCTGGCAACCGCCTCGGCATGGGGGGCGGCTACTACGATCGCACCCTCGCCTGCTGGCACGAGCACCAGCTCGGCCCAAGACCCCTGGGGCTCGCCCACGATTGCCAGCAGGTGGATGCCGTCCCCCGGGAGCAGTGGGACGTGCCGCTCCCCCAGATCATCACCCCCAGCCGCAGCTGGCACTTTGCCTGATGAGGCGAGAGCGCCCCCTTCGGTTCAATAAACAGGCAAACGATTTACATCTTGGGGATTTTTGCGCCGGAACGTGAGCACCATGGTCGCTCTGGGGGGGATGCTTGGATATAATGCGCCCGCTTTTTCCATAAGGATCCATCATGACTCAAGATGAAATGAAGAAGGCGGCCGGTTGGGCTGCGCTCAAATACGTGGTACCCGGCACCATCGTCGGGGTGGGCACCGGCTCTACCGTCAATCACTTCATCGACGCACTGGCGACCATGAAAGACCAGATCAAGGGCGCGGTGTCGAGCTCCATCGCCTCCACCGAGCGCCTCAAGGGTCTCGGCATCCCGGTGTTTGACCTCAACGACATCGATGCCCTCTCCGTCTACGTGGATGGTGCCGACGAGATCAACGCCAGCCGCGACATGATCAAGGGGGGCGGCGCCGCCCTGACCCGCGAGAAGATCGTCGCCGCCGTGGCCGACCAGTTCATCTGCATCATCGACAACACCAAGACCGTCGACGTGCTGGGCACCTTCCCCCTGCCGGTGGAAGTGATCCCCATGGCCCGCGAATACGTGGCCCGCGAGATCCGCGCCCTTGGCGGCAACCCGGTGTGGCGTGAAGGGGTGGTGACCGACAACGGCAACATCATCCTGGACGTCAAAGGCATGGCCATCACCGATGCCAAGGCTCTGGAAACCCGCCTCAACAGCATCGTGGGCGTGGTCACCAACGGCCTGTTCGCCCACCGTGGCGCCGACGTTGTGCTGATCGGCACCCCCGAGGGTGTGCTCACCAACTAAGGCCTGCTCCCCGGACCTCTCCCTCCGGGCAAGCCCCCGCCCCGGTCAGTCAATCTGACTGCCCCAAATGGACAACGGCGCCTCATGGCGCCGTTTCTGGTTATCCCTCAATGGCTTGTAGCAGCACATCTGCAACAATCGTTGATAACTTCAAAGAATTTGACTTTCGTCACAAATATTCCCTCTCCCAAACGTTTTTGCTACTTTACGGTTTTCTTCACACTGCAAGCCTGAACGCATTTTTCAAAACAATAGAGGGAACGTCATGACAGCCAAGTTTTCGCTGGACAAGGATAAGATCAAGGTACTGCTGCTGGAGGGAGTCCATCCCAACACGGTGGAGACCTTTCGGGCAGCCGGCTACACCAATGTGGAATATCTGAAGACGTCCCTGTCGGAAGAGGAGTTGATCGAGCGCATTCGTGACGTGCATTTCGTGGGCCTGCGTTCACGCACTCAGATCACCGAGAAGGTCCTGGATGCTGCAACCAAGCTGGTGGCCATCGGCTGCTTCTGCATCGGCACCAACCAGGTCTCCCTCGACGCCGCCCACGTGCGCGGCATCCCCGTCTTCAACGCCCCCTTCTCCAACACCCGCTCCGTGGCCGAACTGGTACTGGGGGAGATCCTGCTGCTGCTGCGCGGCATTCCCGAGAAGAACGCCAAGTGCCATCGCGGCGTTTGGGAGAAGCTGGCCAACCGCAGTGTCGAAGCCCGCGGCAAGAAGCTCGGCATCATCGGCTACGGCCACATCGGCACCCAGCTTGGCATCATCGCCGAGATGATCGGCATGAAGGTCTACTACTACGACATCGAGAACAAGCTCTCCCTTGGCAACGCCATCCAGGTGCCGAATCTGGTGGAGCTGCTCAACATGTCTGACGTCATCAGCCTGCACGTACCGGAAACCGCCTCCACCAAGGATCTCATCGGTGCAGAGCAACTGCGCATGATGAAACCGGGCGCCATCTTCATCAACGCCTCCCGCGGCACCGTGGTGGACATCGACGCCCTGGCCGACGTCATCAAGAGCGGTCACCTCTCGGGCGCCGCCATCGACGTCTTCCCGGTGGAGCCCAAGTCCAACGACGAGGAGTTCCTCACCCCCCTGCGTGGCCTGGACAACGTGATCCTGACCCCCCACATCGGCGGCTCAACCCAGGAAGCCCAGGAGAACATCGGTCTGGAAGTGGCCAACAAGCTGGTCAAATACTCCGACAACGGCTCCACCCTCTCCGCGGTCAACTTCCCGGAAGTCTCCCTGCCCGGCCACAAGGGCTCCAGCCGCCTGTTGCACATTCACCGCAACCAGCCCGGCGTGATGAACCAGATCAACCAGATCTTCGCCGACGAGGGGATCAACATCGCCGGTCAGTACCTGCAGACCAGCAGCGAGATCGGTTACGTGGTCATCGACGTCGAAACCGAGCACAGCGAGAAGGCCCTGGCCCGTCTCAAAGAGATCAATGGCACCATCCGTGCCCGGATCCTGCACTGATAAACCCTTATCTGCGCAGCAAAAAGCCCGTCGTGATGACGGGCTTTTTTATGTCAGAAGAAAGCTTGCTCTCGCAACCTACCACCAGCCCAGCAGGTTGCGGCCCACCAGGGCACCCCACACCAGGGCATTGAGGGCCAGGGCGATGAAGACGGCGGCGGAGCCCAGATCCTTGGCGCGGCCCGAGAGTTCGTGATGCTCGGAGCCGATGCGATCCACCACCGCCTCCACGGCGGAGTTGAGCACCTCGACGATCACCACCAGCCAGCTGATACAGACGAGCAGCAGGATCTCGTTGAGGGAGTCACCTATCCAGAATGCCAGCGGCATCAGCAGCAAGATGAGCAGCAGCTCCTGACGGAAGGCGGCCTCGTTGACCCAGGCCGATTTGAGACCTTTCATGCTGTAACCGGTTGCGTTGATGATGCGGGTGATCCCGGTCGCGCCTGGCTTTGCCACGATAACTACCTCATTTGAAATGGCTTTTGGGTTCACATCCTATCAGAGCCGCCCAAGGTTTCCATCGGGTGACTTTTGCTTTATTTTATTCCCTTGCATTTTGGCATCCCGCCCACCTTATCCACTCGAGAATTGAGTCGTATGTCCATTCACACCGATGAATTGCGCACCCGTCGCCTGGAGGCCCTGATCACCCCCAGCGAGCTGGCGCACGCCTTCCCGTTAACCGACACCATCGCCCAGAACCTGCTGGATGCCCGCCGCCAAGTGGAAGCCATTCTGTCCGGTGAGGATCAGCGCCTGCTGGTCATCGTCGGCCCCTGCTCCATCCACGATCCCGCCGCCGCCCACGAATACGCCCTGCGTCTGAACACCCTGCGTGAAGAGTACAAAGAGAGCCTGTGCATCGTGATGCGCACCTACTTCGAAAAGCCGCGCACCATCGTCGGCTGGAAGGGGCTCATCAATGATCCGCGCCTGGACGGCAGTTTCGACGTCAATGAAGGGCTCAAACTGGCCCGCAAACTGCTGGTGGACATCAACGAGACCGGCATGCCCACCGCCACCGAGTTCCTCGACATGGTGACCGGCCAGTACATCAGCGATCTCATCACCTGGGGCGCCATCGGCGCGCGCACCACCGAGTCCCAGGTTCACCGGGAGATGGCCTCCGCCCTCTCCTGCCCGGTGGGGTTCAAGAACGGCACCGACGGCAACACCCGCATCGCCATCGATGCGGTGCGCGCCGCCCGTCACAGCCACATCTTCTACTCCCCGGACAAGGACGGCAAGATGACCATCTACCGCACCGCCGGCAACCCCTACGGCCACGTGATCCTGCGCGGCGGCCACAGGCCCAACTACGACACCGCCAGCATCGACGAGGCGTGCGAGGCTCTGGCCCAGGTGGGCCTGCCGGAGCGCCTGGTGGTGGACTTCAGCCACGGCAACAGCATGAAGGATCACCGCCGCCAACTGCTGGTGGCCCAGGATATCTGCGATCAGCTGCGCCGCGGCCGCACCGGCATCGCCGGCATCATGGCCGAGAGCTTCCTGGTGGAAGGGCGTCAGGACGTGGAGAACGGCTGTGCCGCCACCTTCGGCCAGAGCATCACCGATGCCTGTCTGTCGTGGAGTGACACCGAAACCCTGCTGGCCATGCTGGCAGAAGCCGCTCAGGTGCGGCTGGACAAGCAGAAAGCCTGAACAACCGCTCAACGCTCTCTCTACCAATTCAAAGAGCCAGGCATCACGGATGCCTGGCTCTTTTCATGTCCACAGTGATTCACTCGCCCCCTTGGCTTCACTCAGCCTCTGCAGGTTTTCAATGCTGTATCCGTAGTCGACGGAGCAGCTCCCTTCTCCCACTTGTTTCAAAAGAATGGGAGAAGGGCTGGGGATGAGGGGGAAGCCCGCCTCACAGGCTCGGCATAAACCAGGTGCGGCCGGCCGCCTCGATGCGATCGGTGCGGATCTGGAACACCCGCTCCAGCAGCGCCTCGTCGATGATCCCGACGTCCCCTTCCCCCACCACGCGGCCCTGTTGCAGGCAGAGCACGCGATCCGCCCAGTCGATGGCCAGATTGATGTCGTGGATGGCCACCACCACCAGCAATCCCTGCGCGGCCAGCTGCTTGAGCAGCCGCAGCAGCGCCATCTGGTGATGCAGATCCAGCCCCGCCAGGGGTTCGTCCAGCAGCAGCACCCGCCCGGTCGGGTTGAGGCTTGGCCACAGTTGCAGCAGAGTGCGGGCGATCAGCACCCGCTGCTGCTCCCCCCCGGACAAGCGGCTGAAGTCCCGTGCCAGCAGGGGCGCCAGTTCCAGGGCGTCGCACACATCCGCCACCGCCTGTGCCTGGGCATCGGGGCCCCCCTCCTCCAGCCCCAGGCTCAGCACCTGGAACACCGGGATGTGGAACAGCTGGGGCTGGCGCTGGGGCAGCATGGCGCGCCGCGTTGCAAGCTCGGGCCAGCTCAGGGTCGTGATGACCTCTCCTCCCAGCAAGACGGCGCCATCGGCGGGCAGCAGGCCCGCCAGGGCCCCGAGCAGGGAGGACTTGCCGCTGCCGTTGGGGCCGAGCAGGGCCACCAGCTGACCACCGAACCAGGCCAGATCCAGGGGGGCGAGGCGATGGGGGATGGCCAGGGCGCGGGCCTCCAGCCGCCAGGGGGCGGGATCAGCGGGACACATCGGCATCTTGCCTCAGCAGCAGATAGATAAAGAGCGGGGCGCCCACCGAGGCGGTGATGACCCCGATGGGCAACTCACCGGCGTGCAGCGCCGAGCGGGCCACCAGATCGGCCCCGAGCAGCAGGGCGCCACCCCCAAGCGCCGAGGCGGGCAGCAGGAAGCGCTGATCGCTGCCACCGCACAGGCGCAGCAGGTGAGGCACTACCAGGCCGACGAAACCGATGACGCCGCACAGGGAGACCGCCACCCCGGTGAGCAGGCAGACCGCCAGCACCAGGCGTACCCGCATGCTGTCCACGTTCAACCCCATAAGGCGGGCCTGGGTCTCCCCCAGCAGCAGTTGTTGCAGTGCCCGCCCCTGCCAGCAGAGCCAGCCGAGGGTGAGGGGCAGCACCAGCCACCACCAGGCAAGCTGCTGGCTGCCGTAGGCGAGGCTGCCCATCATCCAGAACATGAATTCCCGCAAGGCGCCGTCGTCGGCGAAATACATCAGCCAGGTCATGGCCGCATTGGTAAGGATGCCGATGGCGACCCCGAACAGCAGCAGCCGCCCATGGCCGAGCCGTGCCCGGCGTGCGAGACGGATGAGCAGCATGGTCACCACCAGGGCGCCGCCAAAGGCCGCCAGCGACAACCCCCAGCCCGGCAGATAGAGCCCGAGCCCCTTGGCCACCGCCATCGCCACCATGGCGGCCAGCCCAGCGCCGCTCGAGACGCCGAGCAGGCCGGGTTCCGCCACCGGGTTGTGCAGCATCACCTGGAGCACGGCACCGCCGCAGGCAAGGGAGGCCCCCGCCAGCAGGGCCAGCAGGGCACGCGGCAGGCGCAGCTCCAGCAAGATACGCAGCTCCAGATCCCCCAGTGACTGCCAGGGCAGCAGTACGAACTCCCCGAGGGCGAGAGAGAGCAGGAACAGGGCCAGGGTCAGCAGCGACAGCAGGAGCAGCCAGCGGCGCTGCCAGCGCTGCTGGCGACGGATGAGAGCGAGATACACGGGATCCCCAAGAAGCGAGGCCCGCCGGGGGGCAGGCAGGAAAGCTGCATGATAACAGCGCGTTACCACCCAAGGTCAAGGCTGGTAGGGCTTGGCCAGCGCCGCTATCTCGCCGCTCTCCACCATGGCTTGCAACGCCTGCGCCAGCTTGGGGCCCAGCTCGTGGTGGGGTGAGTGCTTGCTCATCCCGAGGTAGAGCACCACCGGGTTGGGGGGCTGGAAGGGCGCCTTGACGAGGCCGGCGTCGTTGCGCTGGCTCAGGGCGTAATCCACCTGGCAGTCGGTCCCTATCATCAGGGGCAGGTGGCCCCGCTCTACCATGCGCTGCAACTGGTCTTCGGTGGGGACCCCGTGCTTGTCTAGCTGGGTGTCGCCATCGAAGGGGGGGAAGTAGGCGGAGTTGAGCACATAGCCTATCTCGCGGCCTCGCAGATCCTCGTAGCGCCTGAGACCGGCCACGGCGGCGGGCTTGCCATAGAAGGCAGGCCGGCACTGGTAATAGGACGGCTGCAGGTAGTCGATGAAGGCGGCCCGCTCCTCGGTGTGAGCCAGCCCTATCATCAGATCCACCTGACCGGTCTGCATCTGTTTGAGTGCCCGTCCCCAGGGCACCCGTTTGAGGGTGAGCACAATGCCGCTGCGTGCCTGCAACTGGCGCAGAATGTCGATATCCAGCCCCTGGAAGTCGTCGTTCTCTGCCAGCATGCGAAACGGCGGCCAGACATCGGTGGCCACCGTCAGGGTCGGCGCACCTTGCGCCCAGCAGGCAAACAACAGACAAAGCGCACCCCAGCTTGTCTTGCCCATCCAGCTTTCGCCTTCTTTTGTTACATCCTTGTGAGCTAAAAATACCCTCAAGCACCACTTATGAAAACCCATGGAGTCGAGATAAAATGCATTGATTTAAAAGGAGAACCTAATGAACCCCATCATGACCAGTATCGGCCTGCTCATCTGCAGCAACGTCTTCATGACGTTTGCCTGGTACGCCCATCTCAAGAGCATGAATCACAAACCCTGGATCATCGCCGCCCTGGTGAGCTGGGGGATAGCACTGTTCGAATACCTGTTGCAGGTGCCCGCCAACCGCATCGGCCACACCGTGCTCTCCGTCGGCCAGCTCAAGATCCTGCAGGAGGTGATCACCCTCACCGTGTTCGTTCCCTTCTCCATCTTCTATCTGAAAGAAGATCTGAAGTGGGACTACCTCTGGGCAGGTCTGTGCATCCTGGGCGCGGTCTTTTTTGTGTTCCGCGAAAAACTGACCGGCGCCTGAGGCTGTACACTCAAGCCATTCATCATCCCCCAGCCCTTTGAGCGACGAGGCCCCTCATGGAATTGAGAGACATGCTGCAGATCCTGGCCAAACAGGACGGTTCCGATCTCTATCTCTCCACCGGCGCCCCCCCCTGCGCCAAGTTCAACGGCGCCTTGCGCCCCCTCACCCAGGAGCCCCTGGGGCCGGGCGAGGTGGCCCGCATCGCCTACGACATCATGGATCTCGAGCAGAAACAGCAGTTCGAGAAAGAGCTGGAGATGAACCTCGCCATCTCCCTGCCCCAGATAGGCCGTTTTCGGGTCAACATCTTCAAGCAGCGCAATGAAGTCTCCCTGGTGGCGCGCAACATCAAGACCGAGATCCCCCGCTTCGAGGATCTCAAACTCCCTCCGGTGCTCCTCGACACCATCATGGAGAAGCGGGGTCTGGTGCTCTTCGTCGGCGGCACGGGGTCCGGCAAGTCCACGTCGCTCGCGGCCCTCATCGATCATCGCAACCGCAACAGCGGCGGCCACATCATCACCATCGAGGATCCGGTGGAGTTCGTCCATCGCCACCAGAAGAGCATCATCAACCAGCGGGAGGTGGGGGTGGATACCCGCAGCTTCCACGCGGCCCTGAAGAACACCCTGCGCCAGGCGCCGGACGTCATCCTCATCGGTGAAATCCGCGATCGGGAGACCATGGAGCATGCCCTCGCCTTCTCGGAGACCGGGCATCTGGCCATCTCCACTCTGCACGCCAACAACGCCAACCAGGCGCTGGATCGCATCATCAACTTCTTCCCGGAAGAGCGCAGACCCCAGCTGCTCAACGACCTTGGCAACAACCTCAAGGCCTTTGTCTCCCAGCGGCTGGTGAAGACCACGGACGGCGGGCGCCGGGCGGCGGTGGAGGTGATGCTCGGAACCCACACGGTGCGCGATCTCATCAAGCGCGGCGAGTTTGGCGGCCTCAAGGAGATCATGGAAAAATCCAGGGCCCTTGGCATGGTGACCTTCGACAGCACCCTGTTCGATCTGGTGGTCGAGGGGGTGATCGACGAGGAGGAGGCGGTGAAGAACGCGGACTCCCAGAACAACCTGCGCCTCAAGATCAAACTCTGGCGGGAGAAGGGCCAGATTGGCAACAGCGCGGCGGCGAGCGGCTGGAGCCTGGAGCCCACCAAGGACGAGGGCGACCTCTTCTGAGACGGGCACGGCGGCCACGAAAAAGGGAACCCTCGGGTTCCCTTTTGCATATGGGCAGGCGTCAGCCCTTCTGGACCAGCCCTATCTGGCCGGGCTCGCACCACTCGAACGTCACCTCTTCGTGCTTGCCGCAGCAGGAGCCGCCACACAGGCGGCTCTCCCGCTTGGCGACGTGCCCCTTGCGCATCCAGACCCCGAGCATGGCCTCTACCGCATCCTCGGAGGTGTGAAAGTGGCGGGCCAGCGCCCGCCGGCTCACCTTCTTGTGAAGGGCCAGATAGTCCCCCAGTTCACGCAGGATCACAGAATCCCCCCCTCTCGGCGCACTCGCCCCTGACCATGAGCCCCTTCACAGGGTCACCACCTTGCGGGCGACGATGTCGCCGTGACGACGCCCCAGCCACCAGAGCAGCCCCAGGGAGAACAGATAGCTCAGGCTCCAGACCAGGCTCTGCGCCGGGTGGGCGGCGAAGGTCGCCAGTTGATAGAAGAGGGTGGCGCACAGGAAGGCGACGTAGTTGCACCAGGCGGCGGTGAACAGGGCCCACTGGCGACCGGTCTCTCGCACCAGGGCCCCCATGGCGGCGGCGCAGGGCATGTAGAGCAGCACGAACAGCAGGTAGGCAAAGGCTCCGGCCACGCCGTCGAAGTGGGTCTGCATGTTGCCGTAGGTGGAGGTGTCCACCTCCTGGGCCTCGGCTGCCGCCTGCTTGTCCTCCAGATCCCCCACCTTGAGCCCCATGGGATCGGCGGGGTCGATGTCCGCCAGGTTGGCGGGAATGGTGGCCAGCGCCGCTTTCAGGCTGCCCAGCAGGGAGTATTCACTCTCCTCCTCATCACCGGCGCCGCCGGCGTAGAGGCTGTTGAGGGTAGCGACCACCGCCTCCTTGGCAAAGATGCCGGTGAGGATGCCCACCGTGGCCTGCCAGTTGTCGTCCCGCACGCCTATGGGATGCAGCACCGGGGTCACGGACTGGCTCAGCTTGCTCAGCACCGAGTTCTCCTGATCCTGGTTGCCGAAGCTGCCGTCGGTGCCGAGGGAGTTGAGCACGCTCAGCACCGCCACCATCAGGACGATGGTCTTGCCCGCGCCGAAGATGAAGCCCTTGAGTTTCTGCCAGGTGCGCAGCCCCACGTCCACCGGACGGGGCCACTCGTAATCGGGCATCTCCATCACCATGGAGTCGCTCTTGCCCGGCAGCAGGGTGCTGCGCAGGAAGAGGCCGGTGAGCACCGCCACCAGGATGCCGAACAGATAGAGACCGAACACCAGGTTCTGCCCCGACTCGGGGAAGAAGGCCACCGCGAACAGGGCGTAGACCGGCAGACGGGCACCGCAGGACATGAAGGGCGCCATGGCCGAGGTCATCAGCCGCTCGCGCTCCGACCCCAGGGTCCGGGTTGCCATCACCGCGGGCACGGTGCAGCCAAAGCCCATCAGCATGGGGACGAAGGCCTTGCCGGGCAGGCCGAGGCGACGCATCAGGGCGTCCACCACGAAGGCGGCGCGGGCCAGATAGCCGGAGCTCTCCAGCACCGCGAGGAAGAGAAAGAGGCAGCCCACCACGGGGATGAAGGTCGCCACCGTCTGCAAACCGGCACCCACGCCGTCCGCGAGCACGGCCCCCAGCCAGTCGGGGGCACTCATCAGCCCCAGCAGATGGTGCACCCCATCCACGAAGAGGGCCCCCCCGAGGATGTCGAAGAAGTCGATGAAGGCGCTGCCCACCTTGATGGCGAACATGAACATCAGGTACATCACCAGCAGGAAGAAGGGGATGCCCACCCAGCGGTTGAGCAGCACCCTGTCCAGCCGTTCGCTCTGGGCGACGGTGAGCTTGTCCTGATGACGGCACGCCTGCTGGCACCAGTGGTGGATATGGCCGTAGCGCAAATCAGCGAGTTGCAGGTCGATGTCCTGGGCGTGGTGGGCGCGGCTCACCACGTTGTCGGCCGCCGCCTGCTGCCCCGCCGCCAGGGTCTCCAGCATGGCGATGTCTTCCTCCAGCAGGCGCAGGGCGCGGCCACGGCGATGCAGATGATGGGGGGCGAGCAGGGTCTCCAGCTCGGCGATGTCCCCCTCGAGGGGCTGACCGTAGTCGAGCACCAAGGCGGGCTGGGACTGGCCGATAAACTGGTGGATCCCCTCTTTAAAGGCCGCCACCTGCTGGCGATTGTGGGCCGAGAGCGACACCACGGGGCACCCCAGCGCCTTGGCGAGCAAGGCCTCGTCGATGGTGATGCGCCGCTTTTGCAGCAGATCCATCTTGTTGAGCACCACCACCATGGGCAGCCCCAGCTCCCGCAGTTGCAGGGTGAGGTAGAGGGAGCGCTCCAGGTTGGCGGCATCGATGACGTTGAGCAGCAGATCCGGCTGCTGGCGCTGGACGAAGCGGCTGGCGATCTGCTCGTCCAGGCTCGCCTCCTGGTTGGCCAGGGCATAGATGCCGGGCAGGTCCACCAGGGTGTATTCCTGCCCGCGGGCAGCAAAAGCCCCCATCTTCTTGTCGACGGTGACCCCGCTCCAGTTCCCCACCTGCTGGCGGGAGCCGGTCAGGGCGTTGAACAGGGAGGTCTTGCCGCTATTGGGATTGCCCACTGTGACCAGGTTGTAGCTCATACCGGCTCCACCTCGATTTGCTGGGCCAGACTCCGCTGTATGGAGAGGCAGATGCCCTGGCACTGGATCTGGAGCGGGTCCCCCAGGGGGGCGGCCCGTAGATAGAGGATCTCGGTCTGGGGCAGCAGCCCCATCACCATCAGCTTGCGCCGCAAGGCGCGGCCAAGGTGGTTCATGTGCGTGATGCGAGCGCTCTGTCCCGGCGACAGCTCTGTGAGTACCATGACGGGCTCCTGAAGTTAAACAAGAATAATTCGCTTTTAATGGGGGGATTATAAGCTGTGCCCTCAACATTTATTTGCGTAAAATCAAACTCCGCTTAGCTAACCGACAAAGTAATGCCATGAGTCACGACAACAACAGCCGCCTGGTCTACAGCACGGACGGCGGCATGATCAAGGAATCCGCCCCCGCCCAGCACGCCTCCCCCTTCCCCGCCGACGGGGTCGTGCGCATCCGCCGCGAGACCAAGGGACGCAAGGGGGCCGGGGTCATCAGCATCCACGGCGTTCCCGCCGACCAGCAGAAGGCCCTCGCCACCCTGCTCAAGAAGAAGTGCGGTACCGGCGGCGGTCTCAAGGAGGGGGTCATCGAGATCCAGGGGGACAAACGGGACCTCATCAAGGCCGAACTGGAGAAGGCCGGCTTTCAGGTCAAGCTGGTGGGGGGATAATTCCCCATCCCGCGCCTTGCCTCACCGGGGGTTTTTCCCTAGAATGCCCGCTCCCATCGAGGGGGAGTAGTCTCGCCACGGACCCGTTCCGTGCGCGATCCTGATCAACATACTTGGTGCCAACTCACCATGGTCAGGGTGATCCGGGCAATGCCGGATTTGACAAGACCTTTGACGGGCCAGTGCCAAAACCGGGGACGGATGGCGCAGGCTTGTCTTTGGTTTATAACAATTCCGTCCCCCGGTCATTTTTATGGAAGCCTTGTTAACCTCCACCATCAGCGTTGCCATCGCCGAGATCGGCGACAAGACACAGCTGCTGGCCCTGTTGCTCATCTGTCGTTTTCGCAAACCCTGGCCCATCATCGCCGGCATGCTGGCTGCCACCCTGCTCAACCACGCGGGTGCCGCCTGGATAGGGGAATTCATTAGTCGCTGGATGGATCCCAAGGTGATGACCTGGTTGGTCGCTGGCGCCTTCATCGCCATGGCCGCCTGGATCCTGGTGCCGGACAAGATGGACGATGAAGAGAGTTCCCTGGACAAGTACGGCCCCTTCATGGCCACCTTCGTGCTCTTCTTCATCGCCGAGATCGGTGACAAGACCCAGATAGCCACCGTGCTGCTGGCAGCCAAGTACGACTCCCTGATCCAGGTGATCACCGGTACCACCCTCGGCATGATGCTGGCCAACGTGCCCGTGGTGCTGCTCGGCAAGCTCGGGGCCGACAAGCTCCCCCTCAAGGGGATCCGCATTGCCTGCGCCATCCTCTTTGCGGGGCTTGGCATCTCCACCCTGATCTTCGCCTGACTTCCATAGAAGCCGGCGGGAGATCAGCGTGAGCACTGATCGCCACCGCCGCCCCGGACGTCCTTCAGGCCCCCTCCTCACGGCGGGGGCCTTTTTAGTGCAAAGACATGGCCCCGTGCCGCGACCTGTGTCGCAACGCCGACGGCGCCCCTGCCCCGAGACGCGGCGCCGTGCCATAATGCCTTATCTTTCAGGCATCACGGCTTCAGGAGCCCCCATGCACCTCACCTCAAGACAGACCCTGCTCGACTGGGTCAGGCGCGGCCGCCTGCCACGGGCCTCGCTGCCTGCCGCCCTGGCCCTGTGCGATCTGCCCCCCGGCCCTGCCCGCTGGCAGTGGCTGTTCGACAGGCTGCTGCTCTGGCTCGGCTGCCTCTGCCTTGGCGCCGGCCTCGTCTTCTTCGTCGCCTTCAACTGGCAGGCCCTGGGGCGCCTCTCACGTCTCGCCCTGCTGGAGCTGCCGTTGCTCGCCATGCTCCTGGTGCTCTGGCGCAAACACATGAGTGACACCCCGCGCCAGGCCCTGCTGCTCGCCCTGGCCCTCAACCTCGGCGCCCTGCTCGCCCTGGTGGGCCAGACCTACCAGACCGGCGCCGACCCCTGGCAGCTCTTCGCCACCTGGGCCCTGATGCTGCTGCCGCTGGCGGCCCTTGGCAGAAGCCCGCTGCTCTGGACCCTGGCCTGGCTGCTCGGTCAGCTCGCCCTGGTGCTCTACTGGCGGCTCGGCCTTCTCGATCTCTTCTTCTCCTTCAACGAGGAGGCCCTCGGCTGGTGCCTGACCCTGCTCAACGCCGCCCTCTGGGGTCTGCTCATCCTGGTGCCCGCCCGCTACGCCCTGATGCCCTCCTGGCTCGCGGGGCTGGCCGCGGGGCTCGGCATCACCCTGCTCACCCTGCTGGCCCTGTTCGATGCCGCCTCTCCCTGGGTCTGGCCTGCCTGGCTCGCCTGGCTCGGCGCCGCCTACCTGCGCTGGCACCACAGGTTCATCGCCGGGCTCGCCATGGGGTGCCTGAGCCTCATCGCCGTGATCCTCGCGGCCCTTGGCAAGTGGATGGAGCCGGACATGAACGGCTTTTTGCTGCTGGCCCTCATCGCCATCGGCCTGTCGGCGATGGCCAGCCGCTGGCTGCAACAACAACGGAGGCTGCATGTCTGATCTCACCCCCTGGGAGCGCCTGCGTGCTGCCCAACTTGTGGAAGGGGATGCCCCCCGGGATGAACAGCCCCACTGGTCGGGCCGTTTTCTGCTCGGCATGGTGGGCTGGATAGCCGCCCTCTTCCTGCTCTTCTTCCTCTTCATGGCCTTCGAGCAGCTGACCCGCGACCCCAACAACGCCCTCACCATGGGGATGGTGCTGATGGCCGCCGCCCTCGGTCTCAACCGCATGGCGACCCGCAGCGATCTCTGGGATCAGTTTGTGCTGGCGCTGGCGCTGGCGGCAGATGCCTGGCTGCTCTACGGCCTGCTGGACAGGCTGGATCTGAACGTCGCGTGGCTCTGGTTCGGGCTGACCGCCTTCTCCCTCGGGGTGGCCGCCCTGTTCGAGCACTGGCTGATCAGGCTGTTCCACAGCTTCGCCGCCGCCATCCTGCTCACCCTCGCCCTCGCCTGCCTCGGCCTGCACCTGCTGGCCCTGCCGCTGGTGATGGGCGCCGTCGCCCTGTGCTGGCTGCAGGCGGAGCGCGATCCCGCCCGCCATCTGCTCTATGAATCCCTCACCCTGGGGCTGGCACTCTCCCTGCTGGTGCTGGGACGGCTGCACCACCCCCTGTGGGAGGGAGGCACCAGCGTGCTCAATGAGCTCGGCAGCTCCCGCCTGCCCCTCTGGCTCAATCCCCTGCTCTGCGCCGCCCTGCTGCTCGCGGTCATGGTTCGCCTCAGGCTGCCGCTGCGCTACGGGCTGCCGCTGGTGGTGATCAGCGCCATCATTCCCGGCATGGGGGCTGGCGCCCTGGTGCTGGTGCTCGGCTTCTACGCCGGCAGCCTGGCCCTGATGACCCTGGCAGGCCTCCTGCTGCTCGGCTTTGGCTCCCTCTATTACTACGATCTGGGGCTGACCCTGATGACCAAGTCCTGGCTGCTGCTCGCCTCGGGGGCCCTGCTGCTCGGTACCCGTCAGTGGCTCAAGCACCTTCACAACGGGAGCCCCTCATGAGACGCCTCGCCTTTTTGCTGACCGGTCTTGCCCTGCTCGCCGGCATCAACGCCGCCGTCTGGCGCTTCGAGCACGCCATGAGCCAGGGGGAGGTGGTGCTGATCGAGCTGGCACCGGTCGACCCCCGCTCCCTGATGCAGGGGGACTACATGCGCCTGAACTACGCCCTCGCCCGCCAGCTGGCGGGCCGCCAGGCCGCCGCCGGCCCCCACACCCTGGTCGTTCGCCTGGATGAACATCAGGTGGTGCACTGGGTGGAAGGGGGTAAGCCCGAGGCCCCGGGCCCGGGGGAGCGTCTGCTCAAGGTGCGCCAGCGCGACGGCCAGTGGTTTATCGGGCCTGACGCCTTCTTCTTCGAAGAGGGCACGGGAGATCAGTATGAGTCGGCCCGCTACGGCGAGTTTCGTCTGCAGGAGGATGGCAGCACCCTGCTGGTGGGGCTGAGGGATGAGGCGTTCACCCCCCTGGGTCACACCCGCCCGGCCTGGTAAAAAGGGGGCGCCGACCCGGTTGTGAGTGGCAAGATGATGACGGCCCCCGGCGGATAACGTCTGCGCCGGGTGGCGAAACGCCGTGACTTGGCAACACTTGAAACTGGGCACTCGGCAGCAGGACAGTCAGGATGAACATAGACATTGCAGTCCCCCTTCGCAGACTGGTCGCCTGCGCCGCCCTCGCGGCCATGGTCTGGGGCACTCCCGCGACCCAGGCCAGCCCGGCGCTCGCCAGCCTGCACTACCTCACCGAAGAGTACAAACCCTACAACTTCACCGGGGAGGATGGCGCCCCGACCGGCTTTGCCATCGACCTGCTGCACCTGGTGTGGCAAAAGACCGGCACCCCTGTCCAGCCCGTCAGCATCCTCCCCTGGGCCAGGGGTTACTACCTGCTGACCCAGAAACCCAATGTGGTGCTCTTCTCCACCGCCCGCACCGAGGCGCGCAATCCCCTGTTCAAGTGGGCCTGCCCCATCGGCTATGCCGAGATAGTGTTGATGGGGCTCGCCAGTCGCCCCCTGACCTTGACCCGCCTGGAAGATGCCCAGCGCTACACCATAGGCGCCGTGCGATCCGATGTGGGGGAGCAACTGCTGCTCAACGCCGGCTTCGACGAGCAGAAGATCATGACCGCCAACCGCCTCTCCCAGGCCCTGCGCATGCTCACCTCGGGCCGGGTCGAGCTGATCTCCAGCAACAAATCCACCCTGCTGGATCTCATCAAGACCCAGCAGCTGGATCCCGCCCAGTTCGAGGTGCGCTGGATGTTGAGCTCCGAGCAGTACTGCTTCGCCTTCAGCCACCCGGTGGACGATGCCCTGGTCAGGGAGTTCCAGCTCGGCCTGACCCAGGTGCTGGCCAGCAGCGACTTCCAGCAGCTCCAGCACAAATACTTCCCCTCCCCCTGACCTTTTCCCCCGCCGGGGCCGCCATGGCCCCGGCCCGCCTTTGAGCCAGCGCACGAAACCCGTTTAATGTTCGCCACTTGCAACGACAAGGGGTGAAGCAGACCGCCTCGGGTCCGTAATATAGGGCGCAGGAGCCTGTTGGCCCCTTTTTCACGGCAAGGGGCAGGGCGCACGGTGGCAGCGACAGTCAGGGGCGGCAGCGTGCCCGCTGGCCGCCTTCATCGGGCAGCGCCGCGCTCACGCCCTTCCCCACCATCTCTCCGATCTCTTGGGAATACACATGCACAACACAGCGAATTGACATCCTCCCCCACCTTAGCGCTTCGCGTCACAGGAGGGGGATTCCCATTACTGGGTGATAGCTGCTCGCGCAG
>NZ_JAPCIY010000056.1:0-29270 GCF_027707645.1 Aeromonas sp. QDB30
TCTGCTGTCTGAATGAACAATATTTGTTCGAATGTATGGGGTTGTTCAAAGTATAAACACTGATGCGTCAGCCCTGTAGTGATGGATCCAATATCTTATCTTTTTTCGGCTTATCTCAATCTGGTGCAGCAGCAGGTGACGGATATCTATGGCACCGAGCTAAAAACGCTGGTAGTGCCCTATGAGGGAGAGCAGGTTCCCTTCTCTTTCCAGCTCTGGCAGATAAAACAGCAAAGTGTCTGCCGTCCCTACGAGCAAGATGTGCGGCGCTTCAGTCAGTGCACGGTCAAGGCGCAGGCACTGTTTGGTAAACTGTGCGATGACCTGACACGGCAAGACGACAGCAGTTGGCAGCTTCCCAAGTACCGCACCATGTACTGCTCGGCCGCCATCGGCTATCGCCCCATGATCGCGGAGATCGCCGATGCCCAGCAGAGCCCGGGTAAGCTCGCGGAGCGGGCCTGTAATCAGGCCATTCTGGCGGCCATGGGCAGTAATGACGAAACCCTGCTGGCCCAGCGTGACAAGGCGTGTGCTGCCGTGCGTTAAGGTATTTCCCTAGTCAAAATAAGTGGTTAGCCCCCTGTGCACCATGCCACAGTTTCTATTGAGGCGGGTGGGTATGATGGTGCGGCAATCACCATGACAGGGAGCAAGCATGATAAGCCATATCGACCATCTGGTATTGACGGTCAGCGACATTGAGCGGGCGGTGGCATTTTACAGCGGCGCCTTCAAGATGGAGCCCATCACCTTCGGGGCAGGCCGCCGGGCGCTGCGTTTTGGCAACCAGAAGATCAATTTGCAGTTGCTGGGGGAGGAGGCGCGCAACCGGGCGCAGGTGGGGTCGGGGGATCTCTGCCTCATCACCAGCTGGCCCCTGGATCAGGTGATGGCCCAGCTGGCGAGCCAGGGGGTCGAAATCGTGGAGGGGCCAGTGATGAAAAGCGGTGCCTGTGGTCCCATCGAATCGGTCTATTGCCTGGACCCGGATTAGAACCTCATCGAGATCAGCCGCTATTGCTGAGCTCTTGGCACCTTGCGATTTGTGTCATTGCTCCCTGGTGCGCCCCTTGCGCAGCAGAGGGATCACGGTGAGCACCATGCCGGTGAAGAGCAGCAGATAGCCCAGGGGCAGCAGGGCAAAGGGCTCGTGCAGGAAGCCCTGGGCATCGAGGGTGGAGCCCAGCAGGTTGAAGGCCACAAAGCAGCCGAGCCCGGCCAGGATCAGCAGGGCACCTGTTTTCATCGTCATCTTGTCATCCTCGTCAGCGAGATGGAGCGGATGGGAGACTTTCATGCCTGGGTGAAGAGAGTGTGAAGTCGCGCCAGGCACAAAACACAACGGCAGCCCAAGGGCTGCCGTTGTGTTGAGGGTGAAGCCCCGGGCCAGGGCGCTCAGCAGACCCCTTGCGCCAGCATGGCGTCGGCGACCTTGACGAAGCCGGCAATATTGGCGCCGCTTTCGTAGTTCACATGGTCATCATCCTGACCGTAACGGACACAGGTGGCATGGATACTGGTCATGATCCCCTTGAGGCGGGCGTCCACCTCTTCCCGGCTCCAGGAGAGGCGCTGGGCATTCTGGCTCATCTCGAGGCCCGAGGTGGCAACCCCGCCGGCGTTGGCCGCCTTGCCCGGGGCGAACAGCACCTTTGCTTCGTGGAAGAGGCGGATGGCGGCGGCGCTGGAGGGCATGTTGGCCCCCTCGGCCACCAGCTGCACGCCGTTGGCAATAAGCTGCGCCGCATCTTCGGCATCCAGCTCGTTCTGGGTGGCGCAGGGGAGGGCGACGTCGGTCGCCAGGTGCCAGGGGGTGCGGCCGCTGAAGAACTCGAGCCCGAGCTCGTGGGCGTAATCCGCCACCCGCTTGCGCTGCTCGTTTTTAAGCGCCATCAGACGGGCCAGCTTCTCGGGGGTGAAGCCGTCCGGATCATAGACGGTGCCGCCGGAGTCGGAGGCGGTGATGACGCGGGCGCCGAGGGCCATCGCCTTCTCGATGGCGTATTGGGCCACGTTGCCCGAGCCCGACACCGAGACCCGCAGGCCATCGAGGGACTGGCCGCGATGGGCCAGCATGGCGTCGACAAAGTAGAGCAGGCCGTAGCCGGTGGCTTCCGGACGAATGAGGCTGCCGCCAAAGGAGAGTCCCTTGCCGGTGAAGACGCACTCGGCGCTGTTGGTGAGCTTCTTCATCATGCCCGCCATGTAGCTCACCTCGCGCCCGCCCACCCCGATGTCGCCCGCCGGCACGTCGGTGTTGGCCCCCAGGTGGCGATAGAGCTCCAGCATGAGGGCCTGGCAGAAGCGCATCACTTCTCCTTCGCTCTTGCCCTTGGGATCGAAGTCGCTGCCCCCCTTGCCGCCCCCCATGGGCAGGGTGGTGAGGGCGTTCTTGAAGGTCTGCTCGAAGGCGAGGAATTTCAGCACCGAGAGATCCACCGAGGGGTGGAAGCGCATGCCGCCCTTGAAGGGGCCGATGGCGGAGCTGTGCTGCACCCGGTAGCCGCGATTCACCTGCACCTGGCCCTGGTCATCCACCCAGCTCACCCGAAACTGCACCAGGCGCTCGGGTTCCACCAGTCGCTCCAGCAGGCCGTGTTGCAGGTAGCGGGGGTGGCGCTCCACATAGGGCCAGATGGAGGCGATCACCTCGCTCACGGCCTGGATAAACTCGGGCTGGTGAGGGTTGCGGCTGGCGACCTGGGCCAGGAAGGCCTCCTGGGAGAGGGAATGACTCATCTTTAACTCCTGTCGTGAATGATGAAAGTGGCGTCCTGCCAGAGAGGGGATCATGCCCGTCTTCAGGGTTCGCGGGGCTCAAGGGGCCCGTTGTTGCGCCCCGATGGGGGTGTCATTTCCCGTCGTCGGCGGGTCAGAGCAGATAATTCGCGATGACTAAAATCTTTTTATGCATTTTTGCTGGATAAATATCAAGCGTTAGATCATCTGGCTATCTGCCGAAGGCCGCACCCTATCTTCGGCGGCGTGGGCCCGGCCCATGAAGTGAGCACCATGAAGTGAAAAGAGGCGGGGAGTGCGCGGTGCAGCCCAATCAGGGCCGCGGCGTCACCGCACGCTGGATAATGGGGGGCCTGCTGCTGCATCAGGGGCTGCACCCCCTGTGAGCCAGCGGCCAGGGTGCGATGGGGCCGGGCGCGGGCCCGTGCAATGTGCTACTGTAGCGGCGTTTTTTGCCGAACATGCAGGGCGCAGGCCCTTATTTCATGGAGTTGTATGCAGACGAACCCGACCACAGCGCGGCTGATCCAGCCAGCCATTCTCAAGGCCCATCCGACCGGGGAGGTGACCCATGCTGGCCGATGAATCCATGCGCCTGAACAAATACATCAGCGAGAGCGGCATCTGCTCCCGTCGTGAGGCCGATCGTTTCATCGAGCAGGGCAACGTCTTTATCAACGGCAAGCGGGCCGGGGTGGGAGATCAGGTGTTTGCCGGGGATCTGGTCAAGGTCAACGGTCAGGTGATCGAGCCGCGCGAGGCCGACAGCCTGGTCTTCATCGCCCTCAACAAGCCGGTGGGCATCGTCAGCACCACGGAGGCGGGGGAGAAGGACAACATCGTCGACTTCGTCAACCACAGCACCCGCATCTTCCCCATAGGGCGACTCGACAAGGACTCCCAGGGGCTCATCTTCCTTACCAACCACGGGGATCTGGTGAACAAGATCCTGCGGGCGGGCAACGATCACGAGAAAGAGTACCTGGTGACCGTGGACAAGCCGGTGACTGACGAGTTCATCCGCGGCATGGCGGCCGGGGTGCCCATCCTCGGCACCGTCACCAAGAAGTGCAAGGTGAAGCGAGAGGCCCCCTTCGTGTTTCGCATCACCCTGGTACAGGGGCTCAACCGCCAGATCCGCCGCATGTGCGAGCACTTCGGCTTCGAGGTGACCAAGCTCGAGCGCATCCGCATCATGAACGTCAGCCTCAAGGGGTTGCCGGTGGGGGAGTGGCGCGATCTCACCGACGACGAGCTGATCGAGCTGTTCAAGCTGATTGAGGACTCCTCCTCCGAGGCCAAACCGGCCAAGGGGGCTCAGGTTGCCAAGCCCAAGGCGGCTGCGGCCGGCACCCCGGCCCAGGGCAAGAAGCCGCGGCGCAGCGACGATCACGAGATTGGCGGGCGCCCCAATGTGCCGGGTCCCGAGGCCTTCGAGAAGAAGAGCCCCGCAGGCAAGGGCGGGGCGGGCAAAGGGGCTGCCAGCAAAGGGGGGGCAGGTAAAAGCGCGCCCGGCAAGGGGGGCAAACCCGCCCCGGGCAAACCGCGGCCAGGGCAGGGCGGGCGCCAGAAGAAGGGGCGCTGAGCGCCAGGCCTTCCCGCACCCTGATGAACAACACCGGCCAAGGCCGGTGTTGTGCTTTCTGGCCCCCAAGGCCGGTGCTCGCCGGATCAGGCAGGCTTGTGGCCTGCCGTCTGCACAGCCATGGTCTGCTTCGGGGGCAGGCCCATGGCCCTTGGGTAGTGGCGCGGGTTGAGACGCACCACCAGCAGGCTCATCAGGACCAGGGCACCGAGCTGCCACTGCCAGGCGGCGGCGAAGTCACCGCTTGCATGGTGCAGGCGGGCCGCCACCCAGGGGCCGGTAGCCGCCACCATGAAGCCGACCCCCTGCATCAGGGCGCAGAGGGCGCCCGCCCGGCGCGGGTCGGGCAGGTGATCCAGCGCAATCACCATGATGAGGGAGAAGCTCCCCCCAAGCCCGGCGCCGCACAGCAAACACCAGAGCAGGGGGGCGGTCTGGGGAGCGAGCCAGAGGCCGCCAAAGCCCGCCAGCTGCATGGCGATGGCCAGCGCCATCCAGGGACGGCGGTCCAGCCGACCGGCTGCCAGCAGAGGCAGGCCAAGGCCGCTCGCGGTCTGGGCCAGGGCGAGCCAGGCCACCAGCTCGCCCCCTTGCTGGGCGCTCCAGCCCGCCGCCATGTAGGCCGGGGCCAGCCAGGCCACGACGATGCCGTAGCCGCTGTTGATGATGCCAAAACAGGCGATGAGCAGCCAGGTGCGGGGCAGGGGGAGCAGCCGCTGCTCCCCGGTGGGGGCGGGCGTGTTGGCCGGGGTGGGCAGGGGCACCCGCCAGGCCAGCCAGCCGAGGGCCAGCAGCACCGGCAGGCCCCAGAGCGCCAGCGCCCGAGACCAGTCCAGATACTCGGCAAGGCGCGGGGTGAGCACGGCCCCGAGCGCCCCGCCCCCCATCATGCAGGCGGAGAAGATCCCCATCACCAGGGGCACCTTTTGGGCGAACCCCTCCTTGATGAGGCCGGGCAGCACCCCCTGCACCAGGGCCGAGCCCAGCCCGCACAGGGCGGCGCTGGCGATGAGCAGGGCGCCGCTCGCGAGATCGAGGCGCAGGGCGCTGCCAAGGGCGAGCAGCAGCAGGGCCACCCCGAGCAGGGGGCGCGGGCCCGTGCGACCCAGGAGCGCCGGGGTGAGCAGCACGCCGACCCCGATAAGCCAGAGGGGCAGCAGGGTGACCCAGGCCAGGGTATCTACCCCCAGGGCCAGCCTCGCGTCGATGCGAGGGGCCAGGGGGCCGATGGCGGTGAGGAAGGGGCGCAGGTTGAGGGCGATGAGGATCACCAGCACCAGCAAGGCGCCGCTGCCCGGGGGGAGGCGGCGCTTATGCATGGGGCAGGGGACCGTAGAGGGTGTCGGCCGCGATGGGGCTCGCCAGCTTGATGAGGGGCAGGGGCGGCGGGCACAGGGGCAGTCGCAGGGCCGCGTAGGCCGCGCGGCTGTCATAGCCGAAGGGGGCGGCATCGTCGTTGTCAAAGGCGTAGTAGACCGCCTGGATGCCGTTCATCACCAGGGCCGACAGGCACATGGGGCAGGGGTGCCCGCTGGCATAGACGATGGCCCCGGCCAGCGGCCCCTGGCGACTCCCTTCCCGCAGCGCTTCCAGCTCCGCGTGACGGGTGGGGTCCCCCGCCTCCAGCATGCGGTTGACGGCGCTCGCCACCAGCCGGTTCTCCCTCACCAGCAGGGCGGCGAAGGGGCGCCCCCCTTGCTGGCGATGGGTCAGGGCCAGGTGCAGGGCCTGCTCCAGCCACTCCTGATGGCTGGGGGCCGAGGCGGCGGTGAGGGAGTTGAGGAGGCGGGCACCGGACTGGGAAGGGGGTGGCATGGTCATATCCTGGCAAAAAGGGGGAGGACAGCAGCCTAGAGGGTCGCCGCATCATTTGGAAATTAAATGATAAAATGACTTCCAGTGGTTTTATAAATGGAGATTACCCATGGAGCGCCCCCTGCTGGACCCCCAATTGCTGCAGAGCTTCGTCGCCATCGTCGAAACCGGCAGCTTTACCCGCGCCGCCGAGCGTATCCACCTCACCCAGTCCACCCTGAGCCAGCAGATGCGCCGCCTGGAGCAGCAGCTGGGCTGCACCCTGCTCGACCGATCCGGCCGCCAGGTGGTGACCACGGCCCAGGGGGAGACCCTGCTCGGGCTGGCGCGCCGCATCCTGGGGTTGCTGGCCCGGGCGGGGGAGCGGGTGAGCGAGGCGAGCCACCCCCTGCGCCTCGGGGTGCCGGAGGATTTTGCCGCGGGGGCCATGACCCCGGTGCTGGCCGCCTTCGCCCGCGCGCACCCGCAGGTGCGGCTGGAGGTGCAAAGCGATCTCAGCCATGCCCTGTGGCAAGCGTTCGAAGGGGGAGAGCTGGATCTGGCCCTCATCAAGCAGGGGCGCGGCCAGGGGGAGCCCATCGCCCGCTGGCGCGAGCCCCTGGCCTGGATTGACAGCCGGGAGTGGCCCGCCGCCGGGCGCGACCCTCTGCCTCTGGTGGTGTTTCCAAGCGAGGGGCTCTACCGGCGCCAGATGACCGACGCCCTGGATGCCGAGGGGATCCCCTGGCGCATCGCCTACGTGAGCGGCAGTCTCGCCAGCCTGCAAGGGGCGGTGAGCGCGGGGATCGGGGTCAGTCTGCTGCCGGCGCGCTTGCTGCAACCGGATCAGGTGGTGCTGGCTCACTGGCCTGCGGTGCGCTCGGTGGAGCTGGCCCTGCACCAGGGGCCGGGCACGAGCGAGCCCCTCGCCCGCCTGGGGGAGGCGCTGATCGCGCTCTGTGACGAGGTGATGGGGCCGAGGTAGCCCGGGCGGCCAGGGGTCAGGCCAGGGCCTGTTTTGGCACCACGGCGAGCCAGATTTCCACTTCGCCGCTGCCGGTGGCGGCGTCAAAGCGGGCACCGTAGCGCTCGAAATCCGGCTGCTGGGCAGATTGATAGTCCGACTGCGCGAGCCACGCCAGGGCCTGCCTCCAGGTATGTGGCAGGGTCGCGACATGCCCCTGATGCAAGAAAATGGCGTAGGTCTGGGGGGCGATGCGCATGCGGCCAAGCCCGGGAGGCAGCACCTCCAGGGCGGCGACCTCCACCCCGCAGAGGTATTCGCAGTGGGTGTCGGTGGCGGCGCAGATGGCGCCATAGGCGTGCTCCCCGAGCTGCCCCGGCAGGGGAAGCAGGGCGCTGAGGTCGCGCCACTGGCCGGCGAAGTCCCCCTGCTCGAAGGGGTGGTGACGGCGCAACCCCCCGAGGAGCATGGCGCGGCCTTGTTCGATGCGAATGGGGGCTGACATGGTGCCTCCTGCGGGGGCGCTCAGGCCTCCCGACCTTCCTCGAGCTTGCGCTCATAATCCCGGCGAACGATGGCGAGTGCCGCCAGGGCCAGCGCGGGGGCGATGTGGTTGGTTTCCAGCAATTCAATCAGATCCACCGCGAGCTGGACCTCGGGGGGGGCATTTTCCAGGGACATCTTGGGTTCTCAAGGGCAAGGGTGGTCGCCATTATAGCGCCCGGCGGCGCGAAGACACGCCCCGGCTGCCCGGGGCGGGACGGGTCACATGTGCTGGCGCATCTCCTTGTCCAGCTCCTCGCGCAGGGCCATCAGCTTTTTGGCGTACTGCTGCAACTGCAGATCGCTCTCGCTCACCGGCTGCCACTGGGGCACCGGGGTGGGTTTGCCATGCTCGTCCATGGCCACGAAGATGATGATGCAGTGGGTGGTCTTGCGCCGCTCCGGGTCGGTGGGGTGGCGGCTGTAGACATCCACCGCCAGGTGCATGCTGGTGGTGCCGGTGTGGATCACCTTGGCGTGTACCTCCACCAGCTGGCCTATCTGGATGGGGCGCAAGAAGCGGATGCCCCCCACATAGACGGTGACGGCATAGCCGCCACACCAGCCGGCGGCGCAGGCGTAGCCGGCCTGGTCAATCCACTTCATCACCATGCCGCCATGGACTTTGCCGCCAAAGTTGACATCGGCGGGTTCGGCGAGAAATTGCAGGGTCAGTTCACGGGCGCTCATGGTACTTCCTTATGTCGAGGCAAGGGGGGACTCCTTGGCTGTCCCCCGGGGACAATAGCAGCGGTCGGGGCCTGCACTGATCCAACCAGCGCCTCTTCTTGTCTGCGTCGTCATTCACCTTGAGTTCAGCGCAGGCGGCCCAGCATGACTCATCACGCGAGGGAGGAGGCCCCATGAAACAGATGCTGGAGCAATTGATGGGAGCTGGCAAGGGCTGGCTCAACGACGGTGGTGACACGCGCAAGGCCCAGATGAAGGGCATGGCGCAGGGGGGATTGGCCGCCGGGGCCATGGCGCTGCTGCTTGGCAACAAGAAGATGCGCAAATATGGCACCAAGGTGGCGGCGGTGGGGGGGGCGGCAGCCCTCGGGGGGCTGGCCTACAAGCTCTATCAGGACTGGCAGACACAGCAGTCCACCCCGGCCCAGCCGACCCAGCCCCTTGACACCCTGGAGGGCAAGGCCTTGGATGCCCGCGCCAACCTGCTGGTGCGCGCCATGGTGGCGGCAGCCCGGGCCGACGGCCACATCGATGCCGCCGAGCGCCAGAAGATCCAGGAGTACCTGACCGAACAGGGGGAGCGGGATGCGGCCCGCTGGATTGACGCCGAGCTCTCCCGCCCCCTCGACCCCCATGTCCTGGCGCGAGAAGTGACCGACATGGAGCTGGCGACCGAGGTCTACCTCGCCTCTCTCCTCACCATCGAGGTGGATCACTTCATGGAGCGCGGCTATCTGGACGAGCTGGCGCGGGCCTTGAAGCTGGATGACAACCTCAAGGGGAGCATAGAGCGCCAGGTTGCCCAGCTGGGGGCGCCGGGCTGAGCCCGGGAGTCAGCGGATGCACAAGGCCCCGTTATGGGGCCTTGTCGTTGCCGGGGGGCTGTTGATTGCCGTGACGAGCCGATAAGATGCGGGTTCCAAAGGGTGACCGCCGAGCCTCTTTCCTCGCTGGCGACCCTCACTGCAAGGAGCATCAAGTGGACATTCGCAAGGCAACTGAACAGGATATCGACGCCATTCTGGCCCTGAACCGGCAGATAGGTCAGCTCCACTTCGAGCAGGTGCCCGAGGTGTTCTGCCCCCCGTCCCCGGAGGACAGGGCCTTCTTGCTCGGCGCCATAGCCGACGAGGCGCGTCTTTTCTGCGTGGCGGTGGTGGCGGGGGAGGTGGCGGGTTTTCTCACCGCCCGCATCGACCTCAACGAGAGCGTCCCCTTTCTCAGCAAGCTGCCCGTCTGCCGCATCACGACCGTGGTGGTGGATGAGGGGCTGCGCTCCCGGGGCATCGGCCGGGCGCTGATCGCCCACGGGGACCAGTGGGGCAAGGCGCGGGGCGCAAGCCAGCTGCGCCTGGAGGTGATGGCTTTCAACGAGCGGGCCAGGGCCCTCTACGAGCGACTGGGTTTCAAGGCCCAGTCACAGACCATGGCCAGGTAAGGCGCATTCGCTTGCAAAAGGGCCCGTTACGGGCCCTTGTCGTGTGAGGCGTCTGGGGGGCTCTGCCAGGTTTCCCGTTGCCGGGCGATGAGGTCCGCAAGCCGGTTGAGCGCCGCGTCCAGTTGCGGGCTCCAGGGATGGGAGCTGTTGAGGCGCAGGCAGTGGTTGTGCTGGCCCTGGCTGGAGAAGAGGGCCCCGGGGGCGATGGAGACCCCCTGCTCGATGGCGCTGGCATAGAGCGCCCTGCCATCGAGGCGGGCGTCAAATTCGAGCCAGAGAAAGTAGCCACCATCGGGGTTGGAGATACGCGCCTCGGGGAAGAGGCGCATCAGGGCTGCCCGCATCTGCTGCTGGCGCTGGGCCAGGGTGTGGCGCAGGCGGCGAAAGTGGGCGTCCACCCCGCCCTGGCGCAACATGTCTGCCAGCGCCAGCTGACTGGGCACATTGGTCGACAGGGTCGACATCAGTTGCAGCCGCTGGATGCGCTCGGCGTGGCGCTTCGCCACCACCCAGCCGACCCGAAAGCCCGGCGCCAGACACTTGGTCCAGGAGCCGCACAGCAGGCTCTCTCCCCGCGCATCCCAATGGGTGATGGGCCTTGGCCGCTCGCGCCCGACATAGAGCTCCGCGTAGACGTCATCCTCCACCAGGGGGACCTGATGGCGGTTGAGCAGCCCCATCAGCGCCTGCTTGTGCTCATCCGGCATGGTGTGACCGAGGGGGTGCTGCACATTGCCCATCAGCCAGCACGCCTTGACGGGGCGCTGGGCGAGGGCCTCCTCCAGCAGGGCGAGATCGATGCCCACCCCGGGGATCACCGGGATCTCCACCACCTTGAGCTTGAGCCGCTCGATGGCCTGCAGGGCGCCGTAGAAGGTGGGGGACTCCACCACCACCCAGTCGCCGGGCTCGGTCAGCACCTGAAGACTGAGGGAGAGCGCCTCCATGGCCCCCGTGGTGATGATGATCTGCTGGGGATCCACCGCCATCCCCTCGCCGGCGTAGCGCCGGGCGATGGCGCGGCGCAGTGCCTCGTTGCCGGGGGGCAGATCTGCCACCGTGCTGAAGGGGTCTAGGCGGCGCATGCAACTGCCGAGGGCCCGACCGAGCTGGGGGTGGGGGAAGAGGGTCGGGTCCGCCACCGCCATGCCAAGGGGCACCAGCTCCCGTGACTTGCTCGCCTGCAGCACCTCGAACACCAGATCGTTGATGTCCACCGAGCCGCTGTAGCGGGCCTGCTGGGGCTGGCTCTCCCGCCGGGCCGTGCTCGCGGCCTTGACGTAGTAGCCGGACTGGGGCCGCGCCAGGATGAGGCCCCGGCTTTCGAGCAACTGATAGGCCTGGAGTACCGTCATGGGGCTGAGGCCGTGGGTCTTGCAGCTCTGGCGGATGGAGGGGATGCGCTCCCCCGGCTGCCAGAGGCCGCTCGTGATCTGCTGTTGCAGCTGGTCTGCCAACTGGCCGTAGCGGGACATGGTGGGCTCAAACTGTTATAGGTGTTTTTCACTATAACTGCATCTGTTATAGGTGTCATGGACCATGGTGTACTTGGCGGGCGAAAACCTGTCCGTTAAATGCAACATAGAGAGTCATGCATGATAAGCCTGGATGATGTGGTCAGCCTCTCCCGAATACAGTTCGGGGCGACGGCGATGTTCCACTTTCTGTTTGTGCCCCTAACCTTGGGGCTGTCCTGGATCCTGGTGATCGCCGAGTCGGCCTACGTGATGACCGGCAAGGTGATTTACAAGGACATCACCCGCTTCTGGGGCAAGCTGTTTGGCATCAACTTCGTGATGGGGGTGACCACCGGGATCACCCTGGAGTTCCAGTTCGGGACCAACTGGGCCTATTACTCCCACTATGTCGGCGATATCTTCGGCACGCCGCTGGCGGTGGAGGGGCTGATGGCCTTCTTCCTCGAGTCCACATTGGTGGGCCTCTTCTTCTTCGGCTGGGACAAGCTCTCCCGCGGTCAGCACCTGCTGGTGACCATGCTGGTGGCGCTCGGCTCCAACCTCTCCGCCCTCTGGATCCTCATCGCCAACGGCTGGATGCAAAACCCGGTCGGCGCCGAGTTCAACCCCATGACCATGCGCATGGAGCTGGTGGATGTGGCCGCGGTCATCTTCAACCCGGTGGCCCAGGTCAAGTTCGTCCACACGGTGGCGGCAGGCTATGTGGCGGCCTCCCTGTTCGTGATGGGGGTGAGCAGCTGGTATCTGCTGCGCGGCATGGAGGTGCGCTTCGCCCTGCGATCCTTTGCCATCGCCTCGGGTTTTGGCCTCGCGGCCATCCTCTCGGTCATCGTGCTCGGGGACGAGTCGGGCTATCGCTCGGGGGAGGTGCAGAAGGTCAAGCTCGCCGCCATCGAGGCGGAGTGGGAGACGGAGCCCGCCCCGGCTTCCTTCACCCTGTTCGGCCTGCCGGATCAGCGTGCCGAGACCACCCACGCGGCCATCAAGATCCCCTATCTGATGGGCATCATCGCCACCCGCTCCCTGGATGAGCAGGTGACGGGCCTCAAAGATCTGAAAGCGCAGCACGAGGCGCGCATTCGCAGCGGCATGCTGGCCCACGAGGCGCTCGAAGCGATGCGGGCAGATGGCAGCAACCAGGCGGCGCGAGCCACCTTCGAGCGCCACCGCAGCGATCTGGGCTACGGCCTCTTGCTCACCCCCTATGCCAAGGAGATTGGCAAGGCGGACGAGGGGGCCATCGCCAAGGCGGTGGCGGACTCCATCCCCCAGGTGGCGCCGCTGTTCTGGAGCTTTCGCCTGATGGTGGGCATCGGCGTGGCGCTGCTGGCGCTCTTTGCCGCCGCCTTCCTGCAGCTGTGCCGGGGCAGGCTGGTGCAATCCCCGCGGCTGCTCAGGGCCCTGCTCTGGTCTATTCCACTGCCCTGGATTGCCATCGAGGCGGGCTGGTTCGTGGCGGAGTTCGGTCGCCAGCCCTGGACCATCAGCGACGTGCTGCCGGTGTCGGCCTCCGTCTCCCTGCTGCAACCGGGGCAGCTCTGGTTCAGCCTCATCGCCATCTTCCTCATCTACAGCAGCCTGCTGGTGGTGGAGTTGTTCTTGTTGCGTCATGTGATCCGCAAAGGGCCTGCCAGCCTGCAGACGGGTCGTTATCAAGGTGAAGTGTTGCAAAACGGGAGTCCTGCCTGATGGATTACGAAACCCTGAAAGTGATCTGGTGGGGGTTGGTGCTCTTCCTGCTGGTCGGCTTCGTGGTGATGGATGGCTTCGATCTCGGGGTCGGCATGCTGCTGCCCGTGGTCGGCAAGACGGATGACGAGCGGCGGGTGCTGCTCAACAGCGTGGGGCCGGTGTGGGAGGGCAACCAGGTGTGGCTCATCGCCGGTGCCGGCACCCTGTTTGCCGCCTGGTCCCTGGTCTATGCCGCCGCCTTCTCGGCGCTTTACGTGCCCTTCATGTTCCTGCTGTTCGGTCTCTTTTTGCGACCGGTGGGCTTTGACTATCGCAGCAAGCTGCCGGACCCGGTCTGGCGCCGCTGGTGGGACCGCGCCCTGGTGGTGGGTGGTCTGCTGCCGACCCTGGTGTTTGGTGCCACCCTTGGCCTAGTGCTGCAAGGGCTGCCGTTTCGCTTCGATGCGGCCCTTCGCATCCACTATGGCGCCTTTGCGTTCCACTGGCCGCTGCTGTTGACCGCCATGGGGACGGCGCTGGCGCTGCTCTTGCTGCACGGTGCCAGCTTCCTGCAGTGCAAGACCCAGGGGGCCATAGCAGCGCGCAGCGCCCGCCTCGCCCTCTGGCTCGGCCCCCTGGCGAGCGCCCTCTTTGCCCTTGGCGGCGTCTGGCTTGGGGAGATGGCGGGGTATCGCATCACGGCCATCGGCGATCTCAACGGCGCCCTCACTCCGCTGATGAAAGAGGTGGTGGCGGTGCCGGCGGGCTGGCTTGGCAACTTTGTCGCCCATCCGGTGCTCTGGGCCGTGCCTGTGCTCGGGCTCCTGCTGCCCCTGGTGTGCGCGCTGGCAAGCCGCCTCGGCAAGTCCGGGCTGGCGCTCGTTGCCAGCGGCGGTGCCTGCGCCGCCATGATGCTGACCGTGGCCATCGCGCTCTTCCCCTTCGTGCTGCCCTCGTCCCTGGATCCGGCCAGCAGCCTGACCCTGTGGGACAGCACCTCCAGCGAGCGCACCCTGCTTATCATGCTGGGGATCGTCGGGGTACTGATGCCGGTCAACATCGGCTACACCCTCTGGGTCTACCGGGTGGTGCGCGGCAGGGTCAGCGCCGAGCAGGTGCGCCAGCACGGCCACAGCCTCTACTAATCCGCTTCAACACAAGGATCAATGCGATATGTGGTATTTCACCTGGTTGCTGGGGCTGGGGTTCGCCTTGCTCTGCGGGCTGGTCAACCTGCTCTGGCTGGAGGCGCGCTGGGCTGCCGATGAGGATCTCAAGGAGCCCTGAGCCTCGCATCTTGCCCATGAAAAAAAGGCCGACACAGGGTGTCGGCCTTTTGCTTGCCCGGGGGTCAGGCAAGGGCGGCGCGGCGCTCGCCCGCTTCGCTGACATGGGTGAGGCCGTAGGCCAGCAGCACGATGAGGGCACCAATCCAGGGGGTGTGCATCAGGCCGAGGTGCTCCACCACGAAACCGCCGACCACGGAGCCCAGCGCAATGCCGACGTTGAAGGCGGCGATGTTGAGGCCGGAGGCCACATCCACGGCATTGGGGGTGTGGCGCTCGGCCTGTTTCACCACCAGTACCTGCAGACCCGGCACGTTGCCAAAGGCGAAGGCGCCCCACACCAGCACGGTCAGTACCGCCAGCACCGGGTGCGGTGCGGTGAAGGTGAGCACCAGCAGCACCACGGCGAGACCTGCAAACAGCAGCTTGAGGGCAGGCAGCGGGCCCATCCGGTCGGCGAGCTTGCCGCCCCAGATATTGCCGACGGCGACCGATACCCCGTACACCAGCAGAATGAGGCTGACCGCGCCGGCGCTAAAGCCGCTCACCTGTTGCAGGATGGGGGCGAGGAAGGTAAACGCCGTGAAGGCACCGCCGTAACCGAGCGCCGTCTTGGCGTAGACCAGCAGCAAGGGTTTCCTGGTAAGCACCGAGAGCTGCTCGCGAACGCTGGAGGCGGCCCCCTTCGGCAGGTTCCCCGGTACCAGCAGCAGGCTGCCCACCATGGCGACGAGGCCGAGCAGGCTCACCACCAGGAAGGTTTCGCGCCAGCCAAAGACCTGACCAATCCAGGTGCCAAGCGGGACGCCGGTCACCAGGGCGACCGTGAGGCCGCTGAACATGATGGCGATGGCGCTGGCCGCCTTCTCTTTGGCCACGAGACCCGTGGCGATGGTGCTGCCCACCGAGAAGAAGACCCCGTGGGCCAGCCCGGTGAGGATGCGGGCGACAATCAGGCTCTCGTACCCGGGGGCCTGCCAGGCCAGCAGGTTGCCGACGGTGAAGAGGGCCATCAGCCCCACCAGCAGCCACTTGCGCGGCAGCTTGCCGGTGAGTGCCGTGAGCACGGGGGCGCCGATGGCCACCCCAAGGGCATAGAGGCTGACCAGGAGGCCCGCCGAGGGGAGCGAGACATTGAGCTGCTCGGCGATGGTGGGGATGAGCCCCACGATCACGAATTCGGTGGTGCCTATGGCAAAGGCACTTAAAGTGAGGGCAAATAACGCCAGTGGCATAACAACTCCTTGGATTGGGACTCCCGACGGGAGAATGGCGCCAGTATGCCGAGGGTGTTTGTTGGTAAAAATGACGGCAACGTCAAATTACTTTTGCCAAATCAGCAGCAATGGAGCCATGGCAGAAGGAGTGGCTGAGGTTGCAGAGACAAGAGTGGGCCGTACAGCGCGAGTTGAATGCAGAGGCAAAGCGTACAGACCGAACTGGGAATAAAGAGGGAAGGGCAGCGGAAGGTTGCAGGGGAGGGGGCCAGCGGCGCGGGTGGCAGTGACGCGCGGTATTGGGGACAAAAAAAGCGGGAGGCACTGGGCCTCCCGCTCAGGTTCTCGTCGATGGTGTCGGGTTTTCTTTGCCCCCTTCTCCCCTGGCGGGAGAAGGGCTGGGGATGAGGGGGATCAATCCCAATTCGGCGCAAAGTCCGGGTTGGCGCAGCGCTCACCCCGATCCAGGGTGGCGATGGCGGCCATTTCATCGCGACTGAGTTGCACCTTCAGCGCGGCCAGGTTGGCGGCCAGATTCTCCCGCTTGGTAGAGCTCGGGATCACCGTCATGCCCTGGGCCAGCAGCCAGGCCAGCGACACCTGGGCTGCCGAGACGCCGTGGCGCTGGCCGATCTCCATCAGCAGCGGCTCGGCGAGCACCTTGCCATAGGCGAGCGGCATATAGGCGGTGATGGCGATACCCTGCTCCTGGCAGAACTCGACCACCTTGCGGTTTTGCAGCAGGGGGTGGATCTCCACCTGCTGGTGGGCGATGGCGCCCGGCCCCAGGATCTCGACCGCCTGTTTAAGCTGGGCCACGGTGAAGTTGGAGACCCCGATCTCCCGGGTCAGGCCCCGGGCTTTGGCCTCGGCGAGTTGCTCCAGATAGACCGCCATCGGCACCTCATCCTGGGGGGAGGGCCAGTGAATGAGCGCCAGATCCAGATAGTCGGTGCCGAGTTTTTCCAGGCTCACCTCCAGGCTCGGGATCACCTTGCCCGGACCGAACTCGCTGGTCCACACCTTGGTGGTCAGGTAGATATCCTGGCGGGGCACGCCACTCTCGCTCATCAACTGGCCGACTTCGGCCTCGTTGTCATAGATCTGGGCGGTGTCGATATGGCGGTAGCCAAGTTCCAGCCCCTGGAGCAGGGAGTCGCGAAGGGGCTGATCTTTCAGGCGGAAGGTTCCAAGACCCAGGTTGGGCATCTTCATCATCAAATTCCTCAGGTTAGTGTTTCTACGCTCAATGCTTTGTCTGTTTGCCGGGCCTGCGGTGCAGATCCGGCGGGGAGGGCGCCGGCAGCCTCAGACCCTGTGATAGCGGCGCACCAGGCTGCTGGCAAACCACTCCTGAGTGTCGGCCACGAAGGCGAGAAAATGGGGCTGCTGCTGGTGGGCGAGCAGGGCGGCTTCACTCTCCCACTCCTCGTACAGCATCCAGCTATGGGGGCTCTCCAGGCTCTGGTGCAACTGGTAGCAAAGGCACCCCGGCTCTTGCAGGGTAGCGGCGATCAGCGGCTCGAGGGCGGCGCGAAACTGGGCGGCGAATTCGGGTTTGGCGTCAAGCTGGGCAATCACAATCAGGGGGGATGGCATCTGAACCTCCTCGTTAAGACGGGAGTCAGTATGCCCGCCCCAGACTGGGGGATACAGGGCAGCAGTCGCAAAACACTATTGAGGTGAGTGCAGCAATGTGGCCTCCCCATGGCTGGTCGTGGTGCAGGTGGGCCAGGGGAGGGCGGAGTATTATCAGGCGCTGGCCGGTTCGGACCAGACCGCAAATTCATTGCCGCTGGGCTCGACAAAGTGAAAGCGGCGGCCACCGGGAAAATCGAACAGGGGGCGCACTATGATGCCCCCTGCGCCGGCTACCTTGCTCTGGGTCGCCTCGATATCGGCGCTGTAGAACACCAGGAGCGCCCCGCCCTGAGCACTCTGGCTGCACAGTTCGGTGCGGTAGAAGCCGCCATCCAGCCCTTCCCCTTCGAAGGCGCAATAATCGGGGCCGTAGTCGGCAAACTGCCAGCCAAAGGCGGCGGTGAAGAAGGCCTTGGTGGCGGCAAGATCCCTGGCCGCAAACTCCACATAGTTCAGTTTTTCATGGGCCCTGGTCATGGGCTCTCCTTGTCGGTGATTATTTCGGTTGTCAGCGTTTTTGCGTGCGGATCGTTGAGTGCGGCAAGGCGTCCCAGGGGGTCAGCTTGAGCCGCTTGCGCCGAAACCAGAACCAGGTCCCCATCAGCAGACCGAGCCCGATGCCAAACAGCAGGCTCTGGCGCAGGGCAAACCCCGGGCTCACCTCATCCTGCCAGCCGAGGCACCACATCAACACCCCCCAGATAGCGCCGATGGGGAGTCCCAGGGCAAGAACGTTGATCATAAAGCGTTCGTAGTGGGGCGGCCTGATGGTGAACCCCGCCTTTCGCAGCAGCCAGATGATCGGCGGGTTGTAGTTGAGCGTTTGCACGCCCTTCTCGGCCAGCTCCCGATGGGCGGCGGCCAATCTGTTGTCGAATGTCATGGATCGTCCCTGTCATAGTGTGGCGCCATACGGTGCCGGTTGGCGGCATTGTACTGGCAAGGGCGCAGATAAAACAGGTGGTGCGTCACGATACGAAGCGACGCCTGTCTTGCCAACTCCCGGCCATTGCACCTATAAAGGCCCATTACTCTTGCCAGGATGACAACAATGAAGACCCATTCCGATGAATTGACCCTGTTTGTGGCGGTGGTGGAGGCGGGCAGCTTTCGCCAGGCGGCGGAGAATCTCGGCATGGATAATTCCGTGGTGAGCCGCGGCATCAAGCGCCTCGAAGAGAAGCTCGCCACCGTGCTCCTCAACCGCACCACGAGGCGGGTCAGCCTGACCGAGGAGGGGAGCTGGTTCTATCAGCGGGCGGTGAAGATCCTGACCGAGATGAGCGAGGCGGAAGGGTTGCTGCTGATGCGCCGGGAGCAGCCGGAGGGCATATTGCGGGTGGACGCCGCCACCCCCTTCATCCTGCATAGATTGGTGCCCATCATCGGCGAGTTTCGCCGCCGCTACCCCGCCATCGAGCTGCAACTGCACAGCTCCGAGGGCTTCATCAACCTGATGGAGCGGCGGGTGGACATGGCCATTCGCATCGGCGAGCTGACGGACTCCTCCCTGCGGGCCCTGCCCCTTGGCCGCTCGCGGCTGCGGCTGCTGGCCTCCCCCGACTATCTGAAGGCACGCGGTACCCCGCGCCAGCCGGCTGACTTGCTGTCTGGCCATGAGCTGCTCGGTTTTTTGCACCCCGATCACCTCAATCATTGGCCCCTATTGAGCGAGGAGCAGGGGGACAGGTTCGCCATCACCCCGACCCTGCGGGCCAGCAGCGGGGAAACCTTGCGTCAGCTGGCGCTGGCGGGGCAGGGGATCGTCTGCCTGTCGGACTTCATGACGGGGGATGACAGGGCGAGCGGGGCGCTGGTGGAGGTGCTGGCCCGCAGCAACAGCGGCGCCTCGCGCCCCATCCATGCGGTCTTCTACTCCGATGCCCAGCGGGACATCCGGCTGCGGGTCTGGCTCGATTTCCTGAAAGAGCAGCTCGGTGCTGAGGCGTTGTAGAGGGCTTGTCGACAGTTCCAACCCCCTCCACGAGGGGGAGGGGTCATTTTCTCCCACCCCTTGGCAAGGGGAGGGCTGGGGTCGGGGGCGGTCAGAACAGTCGTGCTCGCCAATAAAAAGAGGCCGACATCGCTGTCGGCCTCTTTGCTTTTTTCATCTCAAGGACGCGTTGGTTACCCCATCACTCCTCTTCGGCCCAGCGGCGTGAGCGTTCCACCGCCTTCTTCCAGCCGCTGTAGCGCTTGGCGCGATCGTCGCGGTCCATCTGCGGAATGAACTCGCGGTCCACGCTGAACTTGTCTTCCAGCTCGTCGGAGCTCTTCCAGAAGCCCACGGCGAGGCCGGCCAGGAAGGCGGCGCCCATGGCGGTGGTCTCGATGCGGGTCGGACGCACCACAGGGGTGTGCATCATGTCGGCCTGGAACTGCATCAGGAAGTCGTTGGCCACGGCGCCGCCATCCACCTTCAGGGCTGCCAGCTTGATGCCGGAGTCCTGCTGCATGGCATCCAGCACGTCGCGGCTCTGGTAGGCGATGGATTCCAGCGCAGCGCGGATGATGTGGTTGCGGTTGGCGCCACGGGTCAGGCCGACCATGGTGCCGCGAGCATACGGATCCCAGTAGGGGGCGCCCAGGCCCACGAAGGCCGGCACCAGGTAGACGCCGTTGGTGTCGCCTACCTTGCTCGCGAAGTAGTCGGTATCGCGGGCATCGTGGATGATCTTGAGCTCATCGCGCAGCCACTGGATGGTGGCGCCACCCATAAATACCGCACCCTCGAGGGCATAATTCACTTCCCCTTTCGGGCCGATGGCGACTGTGGTCAGCAGGCCGTTGCTGGAGCGAACCGGCTCGGTGCCGGTGTTCATCAGCATGAAGCAGCCGGTACCGTAGGTGTTCTTGGCCATCCCTTTTTCGAAGCAGAGCTGGCCGAACAGGGCGGACTGCTGGTCACCGGCGATACCGGCGATGGGGATGCGGGCGCCGCCGCCACGGGTGGTGTAGCCATAGACCTCGGAGGAGGGTTTGACTTGCGGCAGCATGGAGGCGGGGATGCCCAGCTCGTCCAGCATGCGCTCATCCCACTTCAGGTCGCGGATGTTGTAGAGCATGGTGCGCGAGGCGTTGGTCGGGTCGGTGACGTGCACCTCGCCGTTGGTCATCTTCCACACCAGCCAGGTGTCGATGGTGCCGAACAGCAGCTCGCCGTTCATTGCCTTCTCCCGGGCCCCTTCCACGTTGTCCAGGATCCACTTCACCTTGGTACCGGAGAAGTAGGCATCCAGCACCAGGCCGGTGTTTTCGCGAACGTACTCTTCAAGGCCCCGGGCCTTGAGTTCTTCACAGATGGCCGCGGTGCGGCGGCACTGCCAGACGATGGCGTTGTAGATGGGCTTGCCGGTGGCCTTTTCCCAGACGACGGTGGTTTCACGCTGGTTGGTGATGCCGATGGCGGCGATCTGCTCGCTGTGCAGGCCGCTCTTGGCCAGCACTTCGGTGAAGACGGAGGACTGGGTCGCCCAGATCTCCATGGGGTCGTGCTCGACCCAGCCCGCTTTCGGGTAGTGCTGGGTGAATTCGCGCTGGGAGGTCGCGACGATGTTGGCGTCCTGATCGAAGACAATGGCACGGGAAGAGGTGGTGCCCTGGTCCAGCGCAACGACAAATTTCTTTTCAGCAGACATGATGTTCTCCACGTTTTTATTTTCCACGTTGTTACACGTTGGGGAGGGCCGCTCTCAGGCGGCGGCCTCTTCTTTGTTAGACAGCTTGGAGGCTTCTTCGGTGGCGACGCGGTTGCCCGGGACGCAGGGAGCCAGCACTTTCACATACAGGGCGGTACCGATCTGGGCGCCGACGATGGGGCCAAGGATGGGGACCCAGAAGTAGGGGTTGTCACGACCACCGGTCAGGGCCACGTCACCCCAGCCAGCCACGAAGGCGAACAGTTTGGGGCCGAAATCACGGGCCGGGTTCATGGCAAAGCCGGTCAAGGGGCCGAGGGAGGCGCCGATCACCGCGATCAGGATGCCGATGAGCAGGGCGGCGGCGAAGCCTTTGGGGGCGCCGTTGTTGTTGTCACCCAGTGCCATGATGCCCAGCATCAGGACGGCGGTGATCACCATCTCGACCGCGAAAGCCTGCATGTTGGAGAGCAGGGCATTGGGGTAGGTGGAGAAGATGCCTGCGGTGCCGAGGCTCTCGACGCTGCCGCGCACCACGTTGTGGGTCAGCTCCCACTGGGTGAACAGGTTGCTGTAGAGGGCGTAGACCAGGGCGGCGGAGGCGAATGCCCCGGCTATCTGGGCGATGATGAAGGGCACCACCTTGCGCTTGTCAAAGCCGCAGAAGGTCATCAGTGCCAGGGTCACGGCAGGGTTGAGGTGGGCACCGGAGATGCCACCGGTGACATAGATGGCGATGGCGACACCCAGGCCCCAGGTAATGGAGATTTCCCATTGCCCGAAGTTGGCGCCAGCCAGCACCAGGGCGGCCACGCAGCCGACGCCGAAGAAGATCAGCAGGCCGGTGCCGATAAACTCGGCGAGGCACTCGCCAAGCAGGGTATTGGGTCTTTGTATGCTCATAGTTGTTATTCCTTATATCCACCCACAGTAGGTTTGATGTTCCGTTTTGTTATCTTTCATTCCCATTCATTGCGCCCGAAAACGTTTCTTCTTGTTTTTTGAGCTTGCGCAAACGTTATGCTCGTTTGCGCTCGTTCTTGGACGAGAGAGACAATAAACCTTCTGCGTCAATTCACCATCCCCCCGCCACCGGAAATGTGGGCAAGATCCCATTCATTGCTAAGAAAATGTGACGAAAAGCAACAGTTGTCGGCCATATTACTCCTTAGTGAGTAGCCAAAAGCCACGCCATGCGTGGGCTGACCCTGGATGCGCGTTCACTCACAGCGTCACAATTTTTGTAATAAAACTGCAATAATTTAGCGCTCATCACAGATTAAATGTTCACAAATGAGCACAATAAGCTCGCTTGCGAATCAAGACGCGTCTGATCGCCGGCATGAGCGGGGCGTCCTCAACCGCCCAGAACAACAATAAAAGGAAGCAGAACATGCTTAGCAACTGCCCCGTAAACCCTCGCCCAATCGGGCGGGGATATAAGGGGAGCTAATCTGGTGTGTTCTGCGAGGCCACATACGCCTTGAGCGTTTCGATAGTGGCCCCGCCAGCACTGCAAGCAAAGTAAGAGCGCGACCACAGGAGCCCGCTATTACTTTGCTTTCGTAGGTGCGTATTCAATATGCGGATCTGGCGGCTACTGATCGACTTCAAATTATTGACCAACACACTGACGGCCAACTTCGGTGGATAGGCTACGAGCAGATGAACGTGATCGGCTTCGCCATCCATCTCCAGAATGTCGATCTCCAACTTCTCTGCCGCAGATAAAAATGCGCCGCGCATCTGCTCGATCATGGTGCCATCAAGCAGTTTGCGGCGGTACTTCGTGGTGAAGATTAAATGCACAACTAGCTTGCTGACGGAGTGACGCCTCCGCAGATACCTAGTCAAATCATCATGATGCACACTCACTTGCAATACTCCGTTAAAAGTCATACTGTATGGGTATCCTAGTAGCGAGCGGTGACTTTGAGAAGAGCAACGAAAGTACGCATTTATCCGACCGACGAACAAGCGGCATTCTTGAATGCCCAGTTCGGCGCGGTGCGGTTCGCGTACAACAAGGCCCTTCATATTCAACGACACATGTTCAAGCGTCACGGGATTTCACTGAAACCGAAACGCGACCTGAAACCCATGCTCGCAGTGGCGAAAAAATCGCGCAAATACGGCTGGCTAAAGGAGTACGATTCACTCGCCTTGCAGCAAGCGGTGATTAATCTCGACAAGGCATTCGCCAACTTCTTCAATCCCAAGCTCAAGGCACGAATGCCTACCTTCAAGAGCAAACGGGGCAGGCAATCCAGCTATCACCCCAACGGAAAGGTGCTCACAGCGGCTATCCAGTTGCCGAAGATGACGCCCATCAGGGCGGTCATTCATCGAGATATTATCGGCGTGGTATCCAGCATCACAGTCAGCCGTGGCCCGACAGGGAAATACTATGCTTCCATCCTTTGCGAGGATGGCTGCGAGGCTCCCGCCAAGCCCACCTTCATCACGGACGTGACTGGCTGTGATATGGGGCTGTCCCACTACCTCATTGAGTCGAGCGGCAAAAAGATTGCCAATCCACGCCACCTTATCAACGCCAGTCGCAATCTACGACGCAAGCAAAAGGCACTGTCTCGCAAGAAAAAGGGCAGCGCCAACCGTGGCAAGGCAAGACGGCAACTGGCCGCCCTGCACGAACGGGTAGCCAATGCCCGCGCCGATTTTCAGCACAAACTCTCTCACACGATGGTTGACGAAAACCAAGCGGTCATCGTGGAGACATTGAAATCAGCGAACATGATGAAAAATCACAAACTGGCCCGCGCCATTGGCGATGCTGGTTGGCATGGTTTCATCATGAAGCTGGAGTACAAGGCACAAGCGGCGGGTCGCCACCTAATCAAACTTGATCAGTGGTTTGCCAGCTCGAAACTGTGTAGCGATTGCGGCCACAAGATGCCGGACATGCCGTTGCATCAGCGGCAGTGGGTATGTCCAGCGTGTGGGGCAGGGCATGACCGCGACATTAACGCGGCCATGAATATCCAGCAACAAGGCATATTGGAATTAAAGGCGGCGGGACACGTCGTTTCTACCCATGGAGGCCAGCGTTAATCTGCCAATTCGGCAGTAGCGGCCTAAGAAGTGGGAAGCCTCGCCGCTTGCGGCGGGGAGCAGTCACTCTCTTCAGGCCTGCACCCCATATCGACCGGCTGCCGGCCGACAAGGTGGATCCCTTCTATAAACGCATGCGTTGGCAGGTGTTCTTCGGGATCTTCTTCGGGTATGCGGGTTACTACCTGGTACGGAAAAACTTCAGTCTGGCGATGCCCTACCTCATCGAGCAGGGCTTCTCCCGCGGGGATCTGGGTCTGGCCCTCTCCGGCGTCTCCATCGCCTACGGTCTCTCCAAATTCCTGATGGGGAACGTGTCGGACAGATCCAACGCGCGCTACTTCCTCTCCGCCGGTCTGCTGCTCTCGGCAGGCATCATGTTCATGATGGGGACCATGCACTGGGCTACCTCCAGCATTGGCATCATGTTCGTGCTCCTGTTCCTGAACGGCTGGGCACAGGGCATGGGCTGGCCTCCCTGCGGCCGCACCATGGTGCACTGGTGGTCACAGAAGGAGCGGGGTGAGATCGTCTCGGTCTGGAACGTGGCCCACAACGTGGGCGGCGGCATGATAGGCCCCCTGTTCATCCTCGGCATGGGCTGGTTCAACGACTGGCGCAGCGCCTTCTATGTGCCTGCGGCGGCGGCGGCGGCCATCGCGGTGATTGCCTTCTTCGTGATGCGCGATACCCCGCAATCGGTCGGTCTGCCCCCCATCGAGGAGTACAAGAACGACTACCCGAAGGATTACAACGAAAGCCACGAGCAGGAGTTCTCCGCCAAGGAGATCTTCATGAAGTACGTGCTGCACAACAAGCTGCTCTGGTATATCGCCATCGCCAACGCCTTCGTCTACCTCATCCGTTACGGCGTGCTGGACTGGGCGCCCACCTATCTGAAAGAGGCCAAGGACTTCAGCGTGGATCACTCCTCCTGGGCCTACTTCCTCTATGAGTGGGCGGGGATCCCGGGCACCCTGCTGTGCGGCTGGATCTCCGACAAGATGTTCAAGGGCCGCCGTGCCCCGGCAGGCATCCTGTTCATGGTGCTGGTGACCCTCTCCGTGCTGGTCTACTGGTTCAACCCGGCGGGGAACCCGACCATCGACATGATGGCCCTGGTCGCCATCGGCTTCCTCATCTATGGCCCCGTCATGCTGATCGGCCTCTACGCTCTGGAGCTGGCGCCCAAGAAGGCGGCCGGTACCGCGGCGGGCTTCACCGGCCTGTTCGGTTATCTGGGTGGCGCGGTCGCGGCCAACGCCATGCTGGGCTATACCGTTGACCACTTCGGCTGGGACGGCGGCTTCATGGTGCTCACCGTCTCCTGCGTGCTCTCCATCATCCTGCTGGCCATGACCCTCAAGCACGAGAACGAGTCGATTGCCGCCAAGGCGGCTGCCCATAAGGCATAAAACGTGATCCTGCCCTTATCGATTGGAAAAGGGATCAGGTACACTGCCAAAGGCCCCGCACCTGCCGGGGCCTTTTTTCGTCTCATCTGCGGAGTGCAAGCGTGAAGCAAACCCAACGACATCTGGAGATCCTGGACGTCCTGACCCGGCAGGGTTTCGTCTCGACCGACGATCTGGTGACCCATTTTGACGTCAGCCCCCAGACCATTCGCCGGGATCTCAACGATCTCGCCGAACAGAACAAGATCCGGCGCCATCACGGCGGGGCCTCACTGCATTCGAGCACCGTCAACACCGCCTACAGCGCCCGCAAGGTGATGCAGCTCAAGGAGAAGGAGCGCATCGCCCGGGAAGTGGCCGCCAACATCCCCGACGGCTCGTCGCTCTTTATCGACATCGGCACCACCACCGAGGCCATCGCCCGGGCCCTGCTCGACCACCGGGAGCTGCGCGTGGTCACCAACAACCTGAACGTCGCCAGCATCCTGACCGCCAAGGATGACTTCACCGTCATCATCGCCGGCGGCGAAATTCGCAACCGGGATGGCGGCATTGTCGGGGAGGCGACCCGCGACTTCATCGGCCAGTTTCGCATGGACTACGGCGTCATCGGCATCTCGGGCATCGACAGCGACGGTTCCCTGCTCGATTTCGACTATCACGAGGTGAAAATCGCCCAGGCCATCATCGCCCACTCCCGCCAGGTGTTCCTGGCCGCCGACCACACCAAGTTTGGCCGCAACGCCATGGTCAACCTCGGCAACCTCAACCAGATCCACGCCCTGTTCACGGATCAGGAGCCGCCGGAGAAGCTGATGCGACTGATGTCCCAGCATCAGATCGCCTGCCATATCTGCTGAGCTTCCCCGTACAGGCATCAGGCCGCCTCGGGGCGGCCGCTTTTTTTTCTGCCCCCTCCCGGCCTGCGGCGTCTCCCTTGCGGCGCCTAAGAGGCCAGTTCCTGGCGCTGACACACCTTCTTTGACCCCTGATGTTGCCCCCGCACTCGGGCACCCGGTTTGCACCGACGCTAGGCGCCTGCGAGGAATTCACGCCATCGCCTTCATCACCTTGCCCCATGGGCACCCCCATCCGGCACTCTTTGTTCTCCTCCCTGCCCGAAATGGCTGTTTCCGGCAGACCTTAGCTTGGCCAGGCCATCACCGACTGGCAGCATTTTTAGCATTGTGAAAACAATCGCGATCACATTTCTCTCACGAAATGTTCGTTTATTGGTTTTTTATGTTCTAATATGAGCGAAATCAAACATTGCTGTCATGGCAAACACAAAATAAGAAAGTAGGTGAACATGAGCGAACATTATGATCTGGTCGTCGTCGGCGGCGGCATCAACGGGGTCGGCATCGCGGCAGATGCGGCGGGGCGGGGGCTGAAGGTGGCGCTGTTCGAGGCGAGCGATCTCGCCTCTGCCACCTCGTCCAACTCCAGCAAGCTGATCCACGGCGGCCTGCGCTATCTCGAACATTACGAATTCCGGCTGGTGAAAGAGGCGCTGGCGGAGCGGGAGGTCCTGCTCGGTATGGCTCCCCACATCGCCCGTCCCATGCGTTTTCGTCTGCCTCATCGCCCGCACCTGCGTCCGGCCTGGATGATCCGCGCCGGTCTCTTCCTTTATGACAACCTGGCCAAGCGGGACAGGCTCAAGGGGAGTTGCGGTCTGCGCTTCCTGCCACAGGACGGTCTCAAGAGCGGCATCAACAAGGGCTTTGAATACTCGGACGCCTGGGTCGACGACGCCCGGCTGGTGGTGCTCAATGCCATGCTGGCGCGGGACAAGGGCGCCGATGTCCAGACCCGTACCCGCTGTGTCAAGGCGGTGCGCGGCTCCAAACACTGGACCCTGACGCTGGAGCGGGAAGGGGGCGAGCAATTCACCGTCAGCTGCCGTGGTCTGGTCAATGCGGCGGGCCCCTGGGTCAAGACCTTCTATGACGAGAGCCTGAGCGAGAAATCCCCCCGCGGCATTCGCCTCATCAAGGGGAGCCACATGATAGTGCCGCGCATCCATGAGCGCGAAGAGGCTTACATCCTGCAAAACGAGGACAACCGCATCGTCTTCGTCATCCCCTACCAGCAGGACTATTCCCTCATCGGCACCACGGACGTGGAGCACAAGGGCAGCCCGCGGGAAGCCAAGATCAGCGATGCCGAGATCAACTACCTGTGCAAGGTGGTCAATGCCCACTTCACCAGGCAGATAAGCCCGGCAGACGTGGTGTGGACCTATGCCGGGGTGCGCCCCCTGTGTGACGACGAGTCCGATTCACCCCAGGCGGTGACCCGGGACTACACGCTCGAGCTCAGTGGTGAATCCGACGGCGCGCCGCTGTTGTCGGTGTTTGGCGGCAAGCTCACCACCTACCGCAAGCTGGCCCAGGCCGCCTGCAACAAGCTCAAGCCCTGGTTCAGCCAGATGGGAGAGGACTGGACCGCCTCCTGCCGGCTGCCCGGTGGCGAGTTCGACTGCTCGGTGCGTGAACTGGCGCGTGCCTTTGCGCTGGAATTCGACTGGCTCGACGATCGCAGCGCCCTGCGCATCGCCGAAGCCTATGGCGCTCATGCCCGCCTCTGGCTGAAGGAGGAGCGCGGCCAGCACTTTGGCGCCGGGCTGTATGAATCCGAAGTGCGCTATCTCATCGCGCGCGAATGGGCCCACTCTCTGGAGGACATCCTGTGGCGCCGCAGCAAGCTGGGGCTGCGCCTGTCGGAATCCGAGCAGCAGCAGCTCGGTGCCTGGCTGCTCGAGCACCACCACGTCCTGCCCGAAGCCTGCTGATGACCCATGGCGGGCGGCCTTAGCCGCCCGCCGTCAAACTGCAATAAACCCCTGCTATAACAATTACCTGCATCCTACACACCATAACAACGAGACCTCTTGATGAAGCAACCTCACCGTACCCTGATAGCCCTTGGCCTCGGGGCCGCCTTGGCGCTGCCCGCACTGGCGGCCGACGAAGGCAAAATCGTGATCGCCCACCGTGGTGCCTCCGGTTACCTGCCGGAACACACCCTGGAATCCAAGGCCCTGGCCTATGGCATGGGGGCCGACTATCTGGAGCAGGACCTGGTGATGACCAAGGATGACCAGCTGGTGGTGATGCACGATCACTTCCTCGATGGCATCACGGACGTGGCCGAGCGCTTCCCCGGCCGGGCCCGCCCGGACGGACGCTACTATGTGGTGGATTTCACCCTGGGCGAGGTGCGCTCCCTGCGCATGACCGAGCCGTTCCAGCTGGTGGACGGCAAGCAGGTGCCGGTCTATCCGGCGCGCTTCCCGCTGTGGAAGTCCAGCTTCAGGATCCATACCTTCCAGGAAGAGATCGAGATGATCCAGGGGCTCAACAAGAGCACCGGCAAGCACATCGGCATCTACCCGGAGATCAAGGCTCCCTGGCTGTTCCGCCACGAGGGCAAGGACATCTCCAGGGCGGTGCTGAACGTGCTCAAGGAGTACGGCTACACCAGCAAGAGCGACAAGGTCTATCTGCAGTGCTTCGATGCCAACGAGCTCAAGCGCATCAACGGCGAGCTGATGCCCGCCATGGGTATGGACTTGAAGTTGGTGCAGCTGATGGCCGAGACCGACTGGAACGAGACCATGGTCTATGACGCCAAGGGCAAGGCGACCCCCTATGACTACGACTGGATGTTCAAGCCGGGTGCCATGAAGACCATCGCCACCTATGCCGAGGGAATCGGTCCCTGGAAACCCATGGTGGTGACCGAGCCGGGCACTCCCGGCAAGCCGGTCTTCACCGGCATGGTGAAAGAGGCCCACGCGGCCGGTCTCAAGGTGCATCCTTATACCTTCCGTCAGGATGAGGGGCAGATCCCGGCCTATGCGAAAGACTTCACCGACCTGCTCAACATCTTCCTCTATCAGGCCGATGTGGACGGGGTATTCAGCGACTTCCCCGACAAGGCGGTCGAGGCTATCAAGGCCCACGGCAAATAATAAAAGAAGAGCAACACGGGAATGCAAGCGGGGCCAGGTGCCCTAATGCCAGTCAGTTAAGCCTGACTGGCATTGTTTTTACTAGGTTTTCTCGTCGCATACTTCTGTGGTTTGGCT
>NZ_JAPCIY010000057.1:0-29181 GCF_027707645.1 Aeromonas sp. QDB30
TGGCATATGGATTTAGGGACTCAGAATACTTTTTTCTGAAAATCAAGGCGGCCTTCCCCGGAAAGCCGCGATGAACCAAAAAAAACGCCCCTGTCGGGGCGCAAAAAGGCATTGTCGTCAGGCGTCGGCCAGTCTGGCGCGACTCAAATTCAGGTAGTGCCAGGCAACGCCGAGCAGCACCAGATCCTTGAAAATGAAAAACTCGGTGACCGGCACTCCGTCGACCAGCTTCCAGACGCCCGGCAGGGTCAGCAGAAAGCTGAGGGTCACGAGGAAGGTCAGGATGGCCCCCAGGCTGCTCCAGTAGCCCAGACGTGGCCGCCACAGGCCGGCAATCAGGCCGCAGGCGATCAGGATCTCGACCAGCCCGATCAGATTGGAGACCGCCTGCTCCGAGAGCACGGCATAGAGCCAGCTCATCAGCGGGTGGCTTGCCACCAGCGGCCGGATGGCCGCCGCCTCGGTCGGCGTGAACTTGAACACGCCGATCCAGAGCAGGGTCAGTACCACCCCCGCGAGGGCGATCAGAAAACCTCGGTCATGACGTTCCATTTCGGCTCCTCTGTCATGGGGTGAGCGTGACGGGCGGAAAGTCGATGTCGGTTTCCGCCAGATGATTGCCGTAGTTGGTCAGGGTATTGATGACCACTTGCCCCAGCACCTCCATCATCAGCTCATCATCCACGCCCGCCGCCCGGGCGGCGGCCAGTTGCGCATCGCTGATGACGCCGCGCTGGGTGACCAGGGCGACCGCCAGCTGCAACAGGGCGTGATCGAGCGGATCCGTCGCCTGAGCGAGACGGGCAGCCCGGATGGCGCCGTCATCGAAACCGGCCCGGCCAGCCAGCAGGGTGTGGGCCGACAGGCAGTACTGGCAGGCGTTGGCCTGACCGATGGCCAGTGCCAGCAGCTCCCGCTGGCGGGCGCTGAGCCGCCCCTTGCCCAGCGCGTCGGCAAAGCCGAGCAGACCGTTGAGCAGGGCCGGTGAGTGGGCCAGGGTTGCGTAGAGGTTGGGGACCATGCCCAGACTGCTTTTAAGGGCGGCGAAGGTGGGGGCGGCTGCCGGTTTGGGCTGCACGACGGCGTGAATGCGACTCATGATGTGCTCCTGTTTGGGTTGGGTACGGGAGACACTATGCCGGTTTTAATGGTACGGTTTATCACCCAGAGTCCATCATTGACTACCAGGCGTCTCAAATATGGATCCACTCTCGATATTGCTGGCCCATGCCGCTCCCCAGGCCAGTCTCTTTTTCGCCGGCAACCTGTGTCAGCACTCTCACAGCAGCGACTATCCCGCCGGCGGCCATCTGCATCTGTTGCGCCGTGGCGAACTGCTGCTGCGCGAAGAGGGGGGTGAACCCCTGTTGCTGACCGAGCCGACCCTGATCCTCTACGCCAGGGGGCAGGCTCACAGGCTCGAACCCCGCCAGTTGGCGGGCTGTGACCTGGTGTGTGCCAGCGTGTCGTTCGGGCCGGCAGGAGACTCACCACTGCAGCTGGCGTTACCGGATACCTTGGTGTTGCCGCTGCAGACGATCCCGGCCATTGCGCCGGTACTGACCCTGCTGTTCGAGGAGGCATTCGTCGAGCGTTACGGTCAGCCGCCGATCCTCTCCCGTCTGCTGGAAGTGCTGCTGATCCTCTTGCTGCGTCATCTGGTGGAACAGGGGCTCTGCCGGCAGGGGATGTTGGCCGGCCTCTCCGACCCGCGGCTGGCTCGGGCCATCGCGGTCATGCATCAGCGCGGGGACGAGCCCTGGACGGTGGCGACCCTGGCGCGGGAGGCGGGCATGTCGCGCGCCCGCTTCGCCGCTCATTTTCAGGCGCTGACCGGGCAGACGCCGCTGGACTATCTGACGCGCTGGCGGATGGTGTTGGCCAGTCAGCAGCTGCTGGCGGGGGAGTCCATTACCCAGGTGGCGTTGGGGGCGGGTTACAGCGGGGGCACCGCCTTCGGGCGGGCGTTCGAGCGGGAGTTTGGCATGAGCCCGGGGCGCTGGCTCAAGGCGCGGCAGCGCGAGTGACCGGGGCCGCGACGGGCTCCGGTGTCATCAGCCGGTGTAGACGGTCTCTTCCGGGTACTTGATGCGGGTTTCGACCGGGCGAGCCAGCATGAAGGCCAGGGTGAGCGGGCCGAGACGGCCGCAGATCATCACCAGCACCAGGATGAGCTTGCCAGGCTCGCTCAGGGTGGCGGTGATGCCGGTGGAGAGCCCCACGGTGGCAAACGCCGAGATGGTCTCGAACATGATCTTGTCGAAGGGCAACTGCTCGGTGAGCATCAGCAGGAACATGGCCAGCATCAGCACCATGGTGCTGACCATGATGATGGCCAGCGATCGGGTCACTATCTGGGACGAGAGGGTGCGGCCAAAGGCGGTGACGTGGGGGCGTTTGGTCAGAAACGCCTTGGTCGCCAGCAGCACCACCGCGAAGGTGGTCACCTTGATACCGCCACCGGTGGAGGTGGCACCCGCCCCGATGAACATCAGCATCATCAGAAACAGCAGGGCTGCCGGGGTCATCAGGCCGATGTCGATGGTGTTGAAACCTGCGGTACGGGCGCTGGCAGACTGGAAGAAGGCCGCCAGCCACTGGCCGCCGAAGGAGACCTTGCCGAGGGTGCCCGGGTTGTTGTGCTCCAGCAGCCAGAACATCAGGGTTCCCAGCAGCAGCAGACCCGGGGTCATGATCAGCATCAGCTTGCTGTGCAGCTTGAGCTTGCGCCAGCGGCGGTTGCGCACCAGATCGACGATGACGGTAAAGCCGATCCCGCCGAGGATCAGCAGACCGGCGATGGTCAGGCTGATGACGGGGTCGTCCCGGTAGTCCATGAGATTGTTGGCAAACAGCGAGAAGCCGGCGTTGTTGAAGGCCGATACCGCGTGGAAGAAGCTGACGTAGAGGCCGCGTTCCCACCCCATCTCGGGTACCCAGCGAATGGCCATCAGAGCGGTGCCGATGAGCTGGGCGATGAAGGCGAACAGCACGATGCGCTTCACCAGCTGGATGATGTTGACCGAGCCCTCCTGGCCCAGCGCCTCCTTGGCCAGCACCTGCTGGCGCAGGCCGACCCGTTTGCTGAACATGGCGATGAGCAGCAGGGTCATGGTCATCTGGCCCAGGCCGCCAATCTCCATCAGCATCAGCAGGAAGATCTGCCCCTGCAGGGTGAAGGCAGTGCCGGTGTCCACCACCCCGAGCCCGGTCACGCTGATGGCCGAGGTGGCGGTGAACAGGGCATTGATGAAGCTCACCTGGCCGTTGTGGCTGGAAGGCTGCACCAGAAACAGGGTGCCGATCAGCAGGATGACCAGAAAACTGCCGAGGATCAGCTTGGCTTCACTCCAGCGCGACTCGTCTTCCCGCTGCAGGGCAAAGGCGTAGCTGCTGCGCCAGCGGGTCATAGGGTTTCCAGCCAGTGGTCGATGGCGTGCTTGTTGCCGGCCAGGATCAGGATGTCACCCAGTTGCAGCTCCATCTTGCCGGTCAGCACGTTGTGCAGGGTTTCGCCACGCTTGATGGCGAGCAATTGGAATTCGCTCTGCTGCAGCAGATGGAAGTCGCTGAGGGCCCGACCGTTCAACTGCAGGCCGATGACAAACTCGGTCAGCACCATGTCGTGACCCAGCTCCAGATAGTCGAACAGCCGGTTATCCAGCATGCTCTGGGCGACCCGACGACCCATGTCCCACTCCGGGTTGATCACCTTGTCGGCACCCACCTTCTGCAGGATCTTGGCGTGGAACTTGTCGCGCGCCTTGACCCAGACCTTCTTCACCCCTGCCTCCTTGAGGACAAGGGTGGTGAGTATGCTGGTCTCGAGGTTGTCACCGATGGCGACGAAGACGATGTCGAAGTCGGCCAGGCCCAGTTCGGCGACGGTGGCCTCGTCGGTGGCATCGGCCACGATGACGTGGTTGCAGAGGGTGGCTATCTGGCGGGTCTTGCTCTCGTCGATGTCGATGGCCAGTACCTCGGCATTCTGGCGCTGCAACTCTTCGCACAAGGCGCTGCCAAACAGGCCCAGGCCGATGACGGCGAATTGATTGTTCATACATGCTTCCTCAGCGGGATGAAGGGGTTACTCTACTCCAGAGCCCTGAGTCCGAAAAGTGTCCGGGTTTTTTGTCCCGGGGGATCTGGGGTAAACTGCGCCCTTGTCCTTGTCGGAACACACAGATGAAACTCACCCCCCACGCCTCCCTGTCGACCCTCAATACTCTGGGCCTGGATGCACACTGCCTCTGGCTGGCCGATGTGACCCGGCCGGATGATCTCGCGCAACTGCGGACCAACCCGGAGTTGGCCACCTTGCCGCGCCTGGTGCTGGGAGGAGGAAGCAACATCCTGTTCTGCGATGACTTTGCCGGTCTGGTGATCCACAACGGCCTGAAAGGGATCACGCTGCACGAGGAGTCCGAGCACTGGCTGCTGCACGTGGCGGCAGGTGAAAACTGGCACGAGCTGGTATGCCACGCCCTGCAACAGGGCTGGCACGGGCTGGAGAACCTGGCACTCATTCCCGGGACGGTCGGGGCGGCCCCGGTACAGAACATCGGTGCCTACGGGGTCGAGCTGGCCAGCGTCTGTGCCTACGTGGAGGCGTTCAACTGGCAGAGTGGCGAGGTTGAGCGCATCGCGGCGGCCGACTGCCGGTTCGGTTACCGTGACAGCATCTTCAAGCACGACTATCAGGACTCCCACTTCATCATCGCCGTCGGTCTGCGCCTGCCCAAGGCATGGCGCCCGGTCGCCGGCTATGGCCCGCTGGCGGCGCTGGGGGATGCCCCTTCGCCACAGGCCATTTTCGACACCGTCTGTGCCACCCGCATGGCCAAGCTGCCGGATCCGGCGGTGCTGGGCAACGCGGGCAGTTTCTTCAAAAACCCTGTGGTGCCCGCCGCCCTGGCCGAGACCCTGAAACAGCAATACCCGCAGATGCCCTGCTACCCTGCGGCAGAAGGGCAGGCCAAGCTGGCGGCTGGCTGGCTCATCGATCAGTGCGGTCTCAAGGGGTTTGCCATCGGTCGTGCCGCCGTGCATCAGGAGCAGGCGCTGGTGCTGGTCAATCTGGGGGGCGCCAGCGCCATGGAGCTCATCGCGCTGGCGGCCCATGTCCGCGACAGCGTGGAGCACCAGTTCGGTGTGGTGCTGGAACACGAGGTGCGCTTCATGGGGCGCAGCGGTGAAACCTGGCTCGATGAGGTACTGGCATGACCCTGACCCCCGTCAGACAGACCCTGATCACCCTGCTGAGCGATGGTCAGTTTCATTCCGGCGAGCAGCTGGGCGAGCGCCTTGGCATCAGCCGGGCTGCGGTGAGCAAGCACATGGCCGCGCTCAAGGATCTGGGGCTGGATCTCTTCAGCCTGACCGGCAAGGGCTATCGGCTGGCGGTGCCCATGGCCCTCTATGACGAGGGGCGGCTGCAGGCAGAGGCACCGATGGCGCCGGTGCACTGCTTCCCTGTCATCGACTCCACCAACCAGTACCTGCTGGAGCGGGTCAATACCCTGAGCTCCGGGGAAAGCTGTCTGGCCGAGTGCCAGACCGCCGGGCGGGGACGTCGTGGCAAACCCTGGGTTTCCCCCTTCGGTTGCCAGCTGATCCTGAGCATGTACTGGCGGCTTGAGCAAGGCATGGCGGCCGCCATGGGACTGAGTCTCGCGGTCGGCGTGGCGGTGGTCGAGGCGCTGGAGTCCCTCGGTTATCCCGGGGTGGCGCTCAAGTGGCCGAACGACCTCTATTACCAGGGCCGCAAGCTGGCGGGCATCCTGGTGGAGATGAGCGGCAGTGCGGGTGCCAGCTGCCATCTGGTGATCGGGGTCGGCCTCAATCTGGCGATGCCGAGTCGGGAGGGGGAGAAGATCGATCAGGCCTGGTCCGAGCTGCGCCATATCCAGCCCGAGCTGGTGGATCGCAACGAGCTGGCCGCCTGCGTGCTGCTGCACCTGCAGCAGGCCATGCAGACCTTCGAACAGACGGGACTGGCGAGTTTCGTCGAGAGCTGGAATCGGCTTGACCACTTCGCCGGCCAGCCGGTGAAGCTGCTGATGGGAGAGCAGGTGATCCGCGGGATTGCCCGGGGGATCGACGAACGCGGAGCCCTGCGTCTGGAGACGGAAGAAGGGCTCAAGCTTTATCTGGGAGGGGAACTCTCCTTGCGGCGGGGGGACTGAACCCATACGCTCATGACGACTGAATGAAAGAGGGGGCCTGCGGGCCCCCTCTTTCATGTATGCACTGCGACAGTGATCACTTGCGCAGCTTGATCTGCTCGATGGCGTGCTCGTTGCCCTTGGTGAGGATGAGGTTGGCCCGCTCCCGGGTCGGCAAGATGTTCTCTTGCAGATTCAGGTAGTTGATATCCTGCCAGATGTTGTTGGCGATCTCGGTCGCCTCGCTCTCGGCCAGCTTGGCGTAGTGGTGGAAATAGGAGTCGGGATCCGAGAAGGCGCCGCTGCGGAATTTGAGAAAACGATCGATGTACCAGGTGCGCAGCAGCTCGGCGTCAGCATCCACATAGATGGAGAAGTCGACGAAGTCCGACACGAACACACGATGGGGGTCCTGGGGATAGTCCATGCCGCTTTGCAGCACATTGAGCCCCTCCAGGATCAGGATGTCCGGCTGCTCCACCACCTTCTTCTCGTCGGGCAGGATGTCATAGATCAGGTGGGAGTACACGGGGGCCTCGACCTTCTCGTGGCCGGCGCGGATATTGGCGACAAACTCCACCAGATGGCGGATGTCATAAGACTCGGGGAACCCCTTGCGACGCATCAGGCCACGGGCTTCCAGCTCCTTGTTGGGAAACAGGAAGCCGTCGGTGGTGACCAGCTCCACCCTGGGGTGCTCCGGCCAGCGCTCCAGCAGTGCCTGAAGGATACGGGCCGTGGTGCTCTTGCCCCCCGCCACGCTGCCGGCGATGCTGATGATATAGGTGCCCTTGCCGCGGGACTGACCGAGAAACTGCTCCAGCACCCGGCTGCGGCGCTGCTTGGCCTTGACGTAGAGATTGAGGAGACGAGAGAGGGGCAGATAGATCTCTTCCACTTCCCGCAATGACACCTTCTCGTTGATCCCGCGCAGGGTCTGCAGATCGTGCTCGGTCAGGGTCAGGGGGACCGCATCGCGCAATAACGCCCATTGTTCGCGGGTGAATTGCAAATAGGGGTTATGCTCTGTCGTCATGGTGTCATCACTGTTTCTTGGGCAGGGCGACCATACACCAAGGGATCGGGAGCGACAAGGGACGCGTCCGGTCGGGACGGAGAAGGAGCGTTTTTTTGCCTGGATCCCGGCATAAATGCACATTTTGCAAGGTGCAATGGTTGCATCCCCAAAATCCTTACCATAAAATGCGCGACGCTTGGATGTCTGTCGTCTATTTGCCCAGCAAAAGCGACAAAAACAACGGGTGCAAGCAGAATTACCGTTGTGGCATTTATGCAACTGGAGGGGTTCCCGAGCGGCCAAAGGGATCAGACTGTAAATCTGACGGCTCTGCCTTCGAAGGTTCGAATCCTTCTCCCTCCACCATATTTCTCTGCGGTTTGAGTTCTTTGGGTTAGAGAAATGCGGGCATCGTATAATGGCTATTACCTCAGCCTTCCAAGCTGATGATGCGGGTTCGATTCCCGCTGCCCGCTCCAAGATGCTGATATGGCTCAGGTAATTCTGAGAGCCACACCTTAGGGTGAGTTCGGCAATCGAACCAGCCTGTCAGCACCAACCTCTCTACTCCCCTTGATTCAAATCCATCATATAAACTGTTCTGTGGTTAGCTTGCCACCGCGTACTCAGCGTTAGTTTAGAGGGACGATCATGTCTAAAGAAAAATTTGAGCGTAATAAACCGCACGTTAACGTGGGTACCATCGGCCACGTTGACCACGGTAAAACCACCCTGACCGCCGCCATCACCAACGTGCTGGCCAAGCACTTCGGTGGTAAAGCTTTCGCCTTCGACCAGATCGACAAGGCACCGGAAGAGCGTGAGCGTGGTATCACCATCAACACCTCCCACGTAGAATACGACACTGCAACCCGCCACTACGCCCACGTAGATTGCCCGGGTCACGCCGACTACGTTAAAAACATGATCACCGGTGCTGCCCAGATGGACGGCGCAATCCTGGTAGTAGCAGCGACTGACGGCCCGATGCCGCAGACTCGTGAGCACATCCTGCTGGGTCGTCAGGTAGGCGTTCCGTACATCATCGTGTTCATGAACAAGTGCGACATGGTAGATGACGAAGAGCTGCTGGAACTGGTCGAGATGGAAGTTCGCGAACTGCTGTCCGAGTACGACTTCCCGGGTGATGACCTGCCGGTAGTCCGTGGTTCCGCACTGAAAGCGCTGGAAGGCGAAGCTCAGTGGGAAGAGAAGATCCTGGAACTGGCTGGCCACCTGGACACCTACATTCCGGAGCCGGAGCGTGCCATTGACCAGCCGTTCCTGATGCCTATCGAAGACGTATTCTCCATCGCAGGCCGTGGTACCGTAGTTACCGGTCGTGTAGAGCGCGGTATCGTCAAGGTTGGTGAAGAAGTGGAAATCGTTGGTATCAAAGATACCACCAAGACCACCTGTACCGGCGTTGAAATGTTCCGCAAACTGCTGGACGAAGGTCGTGCAGGTGAGAACGTTGGCGCACTGCTGCGTGGCGTGAAGCGTGAAGACGTAGAGCGTGGTCAGGTACTGGCCAAGCCGGGCACCATCAAGCCGCACACCAAGTTCGAATCCGAAGTGTACGTGCTGTCCAAAGAAGAAGGTGGTCGTCACACTCCGTTCTTCAAGGGCTACCGTCCGCAGTTCTACTTCCGTACTACCGACGTGACCGGTACCATCGAACTGCCGGAAGGCGTAGAGATGGTAATGCCGGGCGACAACATCAAGATGGTTGTTACCCTGATTGCCCCGATCGCGATGGACGACGGCCTGCGTTTCGCCATCCGTGAAGGTGGCCGTACCGTAGGTGCTGGTGTTGTAGCCAAAGTTATCGCTTAATCTTGGCTTACATAAATAAAGCAAAGCCCCTATAATAGGGGCTTTCTTATGCAGGGGCGTAGTTCGAATTGGTAGAACAGCGGTCTCCAAAACCGATGGTTGCGGGTTCGAGTCCTGCCGCCCCTGCCATATACCTCGTCTCGTACGGGGCTTTTGTGTCTTTGGTTACGTCAGATACAGGTGGGTTGTATGAGTGTTAGTTCTGAGGGTCAGGGCGGAAGCAAGGATACCCTGCTTTGGGGCCTGGTTTTCATCATCCTGGCGGCCGCTGTAGTGGGCAATTACCTGCTGAGCGACGTTATTGCTGCTGTCCGCGCCCTGGGTGTGGTCGTTGTCATCGCCGCTGCCGGTGCAGTGGCCCTGCAAACCACCAAGGGCAAGGCAACACTGGCGTTTGCCCGTGAGTCTCGCCTGGAAGTCCGCAAGGTCGTATGGCCGACCCGTCAGGAAGCCATTCAGACAACCCTGATTGTGCTGGCGGTGACTGCCGTGATGGGGCTGCTGCTGTTCGTGTTGGACGGCGCCTTGGTCTGGTTGGTCAACCTGATTACCGGTGTGTAAGGATAAGCCATGACTGAACAACGTGAACAGCGTATGAGATGGTATGTTGTGCAGGCATTTTCCGGCTACGAAGGCCGTGTTGCCAAATCCCTGCGTGAACATATCAAGATGCATGGCATGGAAGAGCTGTTTGGTGAAGTGCTGGTCCCGACCGAAGAAGTGGTCGAGATGCGTGCTGGCCAGAAGCGCAAGAGTGAGCGCAAATTTTTCCCAGGATACGTCCTGGTCCAGATGGTGATGGATGAAACCACATGGCACCTGGTACGCAATGTACCACGTGTAATGGGTTTCATCGGTGGTACCTCCGATCGCCCTGCTCCTATCTCCGATAAGGAAGCGGATGCCATCCTCAATCGTCTGCAAGATGCCCACGACAAGCCGCGTCCGAAAACCCTGTTTGAACCGGGTGAGATGGTCCGGGTTGCCGATGGTCCGTTCGCCGACTTCAACGGTACCGTTGAAGAGGTGGACTACGAAAAGAGCCGCGTGAAGGTCTCCGTACTGATCTTCGGCCGCTCAACGCCGGTAGAACTGGATTTTGGTCAGGTCGAAAAAGGCTGATTAATCTCTGTACGTTTAACGGTTGTCAGGGGCAGCGATTATCTCTATAATTCGCTGCCCCTTTATTTGTTGGGGAGCCGTTTGCAGGAGCATGTCTCCGAGGCGTTAGAACCCATTTTTGAGGTATTTTTGTAATGGCTAAGAAAGTCACAGCTTATATCAAGCTGCAAGTTAAGGCTGGCAGTGCTAACCCCAGCCCTCCCGTTGGTCCTGCTCTGGGTCAGCACGGTGTGAACATCATGGAATTCTGTAAGGCATTCAACGCCCGTACAGAAAAGCTGGAAAAAGGTTCTCCGACTCCGGTCGTGATCACCGTTTACAGCGACCGTTCCTTCACCTTCGAAACCAAGACTCCGCCCGCTTCCTTCCTGCTGAAGAAAGCCGCTGGTATCCAGTCTGGTTCCGCCAAGCCGAACAAAGACAAGGTTGGTAAGGTGACTGTGGCTCAGCTGCAAGAAATCGCCAAGACCAAAGAGCCGGATATGACTGGTGCCGATCTGGATGCAAAAGTACGTTGCATCGCCGGTTCCGCTCGTTCCATGGGCCTGGTAGTGGAGGAGTAAGACAATGGCTAAACTGTCCAAGCGTATGCGCGTTATTCGCGAAAAAGTTGACGGTACCAAAGAGTACTCCATCAACGAAGCCATTGCCCTGCTGAAAGAACTGGCTACTGCCAAGTTCGTTGAGAGTGTTGACGTTGCCGTTAACCTGGGTATCGATGCTCGTAAATCCGACCAGAACGTACGTGGTGCAACTGTACTGCCGCACGGTACTGGCCGTGACATCCGTGTCGCTGTATTCACCCAGGGTGCCAACGCCGAAGCCGCCAAGGCTGCCGGTGCTGAACTGGTTGGTATGGATGACCTGGCTGAGCTGGTCAAGAAAGGCGAGATGAACTTCGACGTCGTGATCGCATCCCCGGATGCCATGCGCGTTGTTGGTCAACTGGGCCAGATCCTGGGCCCGCGCGGTCTGATGCCGAACCCGAAGGTTGGTACCGTCACTCCGAACGTAGCCGAAGCCGTCAAGAACGCCAAGGCTGGTCAGGTTCGTTACCGTAACGACAAGAACGGTATCATTCATACCACTCTGGGCAAGGTCTCTTTCAACGAAGTTCAGTTGAAAGAGAACCTGGAAGCGCTGCTGGTTGCCTTGAAGAAGGCCAAGCCGTCCTCCGCCAAGGGTGTATTCATCAAGAAAGTCAGCATCTCCACCACCATGGGTGCCGGTGTTGCCGTAGACCAAGCTTCCCTGGAAGCTCAGGCCTAATTGATGGGTTTTACAAGGCGCAAAATTTAATCTATAATTTTGCGCCTTGATTGGTTGGGGGTTTCGACCTCCGTCCAAGACCGCAGGAGGCCGCAAAGCCTTAATTCTTCCTGCGTAGACGGTGCCGGAAACCCAGCGAGAAAGATTCTTTCTCTTCTGGAATCCTGCTACCGCATCGTTCCCCTCTGTTGTAAAGGTAGGGGGGATGTGTCAGTACTGGGTCAACAGACCCGGATTCAATCCAGGAGTTAAGCCAATGGCATTGGGACTCGAAGACAAAAAGGCAATTGTTGCTGAAGTCAACGAAGCTGCCAAAGGCGCTCTTTCTGCAGTTGTAGCCGATTCTCGCGGCGTCACTGTAGACAAGATGACCGTCCTGCGTAAGACCGCTCGTGAAGCTGGTGTGTATATGCGCGTTGTGCGTAACACCCTGCTGCGTCGCGCGGTAGAAGGTACCGAATACGAGTGCCTGAACGACGCATTTACCGGTCCGACCTTGATTGCTTTCTCCAACGAACACCCGGGCGCTGCCGCTCGTCTGTTCAAAGAGTTTGCCAAAGCGAACCAAAAGTTCGAAATCAAGGCTGGCGCTTTTAACGGTGAGTTTATCGCCGCAGCACAAATTGATCGTCTGGCCACGCTGCCGACTTACGAAGAAGCAATTGCGAAGTTGATGGCTACCATGAAGGAAGCCTCTGCTGGCAAGCTGGTTCGTACTATCGCTGCTGTTCGCGACCAGAAACAAGCTGCTGCTTGATTCTCGCCTATCTAGGCTGTTTGAGTTTATTCAACATCAGGAATTTTTGTCATGTCTATCACTAAAGACCAAATCATCGAAGCCGTTGCTTCCATGTCCGTAATGGAAGTTGTTGAGCTGATCGAAGCTATGGAAGAGAAGTTCGGTGTTTCTGCCGCTGCTGCCGTCATGGCTGGCCCGGCTGCTGCTGAAGCAGTAGAAGAGAAGACCGAGTTCGACGTAGTTCTGACTGCTGCTGGCGCCAACAAAGTTGCCGTCATCAAGGCCGTTCGTGGCGCTACCGGTCTGGGCCTGAAAGAAGCCAAGGACCTGGTAGAAGCTGCTCCGACCAATCTGAAAGAAGCCGTGTCCAAGGACGAAGCTGAAGCTCTGAAGAAAGAGCTGGAAGCTGCCGGTGCTTCTGTTGAGATCAAATAATCTGCATTTATGTAGATTAGCCTGATAAAACAGGCTAAGGCTGGTGAATCTTTATTCACCAGCCTTTTTGCGCTGTAGACTGAGAGTATTTCACACCGTTCACGACTCTCGGTGCACCAGCAATCCGGACCGCCTCATCGTCCGGGCCAACACAAAACGGTGTTGAGACAGAGCTGTCCCGTGGGGACAGAGTGGGTCACTTATCAGCGAGCTGAGGAACCCTATGGTTTACTCTTATACCGAAAAAAAACGCATACGTAAGGACTTCGGTAAGCGAGACCAGGTACTGGACACGCCTTATCTGTTGTCCATTCAGCTGGACTCCTTCAAGCAGTTCATCGAGGCTGACCCGGAAGGTGAGTACGGCCTAGAAGCCGCCTTCCGTAGCGTTTTCCCGATCACCAGTTACTCCGGTAGTGCTGAGCTTCAGTATGTCAGCTATCGCCTGGGTGAGCCGGTATTTGACGTAAAAGAATGCCAGATCCGTGGAGTGACCTACTCCGCGCCGCTGCGTGTCAAGCTTCGTATGGTTCTGTACGACCGTGAAGCAGCTGCCGGCACCGTCAAAGACATCAAGGAACAAGAAGTTTACATGGGCGAAATTCCGCTCATGACCGAAAACGGCACCTTTGTCATCAATGGTACCGAGCGGGTCATCGTCTCCCAGCTGCACCGCAGCCCGGGCGTCTTCTTCGACCACGATAAAGGCAAAACACATTCATCCGGTAAGGTGCTTTATAACGCTCGCGTTATCCCCTACCGTGGCTCCTGGCTGGACTTTGAGTTCGATGCGAAAGACAACCTGTTTGTCCGTATCGACCGTCGTCGTAAACTGCCAGCCTCCATTATTCTGCGCGCCCTGGACTTCAGTTCCGAAGAAATCCTGGCCACCTTCTTCGAGACCATCGGTTTCGAAGTCAAGGATGGCAAGTTGATGATGGATCTGGTGCCCGAGCGCCTGCGTGGCGAGACCGCGACCTTCGACATCATTGCCAATGGCGCCGTGGTGGTTGAAACCGGTCGTCGTGTCACTGCCCGTCACATCCGTCAGCTGGAAAAAGACGGCATCACCCAGATCGAGGTGCCGGTAGAGTATGTTGTTGGCAAAGTTGCAGCCAAGAACTACGCGCACCCGCAGACTGGTGAGATGGTTGTCACTGCCAACCAGGCGCTGAGCCTGGAAGCGGTTGCCAACCTGTCTCAAGCCGGCTTCAAGCACTTCGAGGTTCTGTTCACCAACGAACTGGATCACGGTGCCTACATGTCCGAGACCCTGCGTATCGACTCCAGCTCCAGCCGCCTGGAAGCCCTGGTCGAGATCTATCGCATGATGCGTCCGGGCGAGCCGCCCACTCGCGAAGCGGCCGAGCAGCTGTTCGAGAACCTGTTCTTCTCTTCCGAGCGTTACGACCTTTCTACCGTAGGTCGGATGAAGTTCAACCGCCGTTTGGGTCGTGAAGACGAGACTGGCGTTGGCGTGCTGACCAAGGACGATATCGTCGAGGTCATGAAGCGCCTGATCGACATCCGTAACGGTAACGACGAAGTGGACGATATCGACCACCTTGGTAACCGTCGTATTCGTTCCGTCGGTGAAATGGCCGAGAACCAGTTCCGTGTCGGTCTGGTCCGTGTCGAGCGTGCGGTGAAGGAGCGCCTGTCTCTGGGCGATCTGGACACCCTGATGCCGCAGGATCTGATCAACGCCAAGCCGATCTCCGCCGCGGTCAAAGAGTTCTTCGGTTCCAGCCAGCTGTCCCAGTTCATGGACCAGAACAACCCGCTGTCCGAAGTGACCCACAAGCGCCGTATCTCCGCGCTGGGCCCGGGCGGTCTGACCCGTGAGCGTGCCGGTTTCGAAGTTCGAGACGTACACCCGACCCACTACGGTCGTCTGTGCCCCATCGAAACGCCGGAAGGTCCGAACATCGGTCTGATCAACTCGCTGTCCGTGTATTCCCGCACCAATGAGTACGGTTTCCTCGAGACCCCGTACCGCAAGGTGATCGACGGTGTGATCACCGACGAAGTGGATTACCTGTCTGCGATTGAAGAAGGCAAGTACGTGATCGCACAGGCCAACGCCGCGACCACCGAAGATGGCCGTCTGAAAGATGAATTGATCCCGTGCCGTCACAAAGGTGAATCCACCTTTATGAACGCCGACCAGATCCAGTACATGGACGTGAGCCCGCAACAGATCGTCTCTGTGGCAGCGGCCCTGATCCCGTTCCTGGAACACGATGACGCGAACCGCGCATTGATGGGTTCAAACATGCAACGTCAGGCTGTACCGACCCTGCGCGCCGACAAGCCGCTGGTTGGTACCGGTATGGAACGCGCAGTGGCCGTTGACTCCGGTGTGACCGTAGTGGCCAAGCGTGGCGGCATGATCGACTATGTCGATGCCTCCCGTATCGTTATCAAGGTCAACGAAGATGAGCTGCTGCCTGGCGAAGCCGGCATCGACATCTACAGCCTGACCAAATACACCCGTTCCAACCAGAACACCTGTATCAACCAGCGTCCGTGCGTGATGTTGGGTGAGCCGGTGATGGCTGGCGACGTGCTGGCTGACGGCCCGTCCACCGATCTCGGTGAACTGGCGCTGGGTCAGAACCTGCGCGTCGCGTTCATGCCGTGGAACGGTTACAACTTCGAAGACTCGATCCTGGTGAACGAGCGTGTTGTTCAGGAAGATCGCCTGACCACCATTCACATCCAGGAACTGGCCTGTATCTCCCGTGACACCAAGCTGGGTCCGGAAGAGATCACTGCTGACATCCCGAACGTGGGTGAAGCCGCTCTGTCCAAGCTGGACGAGTCCGGTATCGTCTACGTGGGTGCCGAAGTGAAGGGCGGCGACATTCTGGTCGGCAAGGTGACTCCGAAAGGTGAAACCCAGCTGACTCCGGAAGAGAAGCTGCTGCGCGCCATCTTCGGTGAGAAGGCGTCTGACGTGAAGGACTCTTCCCTGCGAGTGCCGAACGGTGTGTACGGTACCGTGGTTGACGTGCAGGTCTTTACCCGCGATGGCGTGGAAAAAGACAAGCGCGCCAAAGAAATCGAAGAGATGCAGCTGAAGGAAGCGAAGAAGGACTTGACCGAAGAGTTCAAGATCCTGGAAGACGGCATTTTCGGCCGTTCCCGCAACCTGCTGCTGGCCGCCGGTTACAGCGAAGATCGTCTGAACAAGCTCGATCGTTCCAAGTGGTTTGAGCTGGCCATCGAAGATGAAGCCAAGCAAATCGAGCTGGAGCAGATCGCTGAACAGCACGTTGAGCTGAAGGCCGAGTTCGACAAGAAATTCGAGAACAAGCGTCGCAAGATCATCCAGGGCGATGACCTGGCGCCGGGCGTACTGAAGATCGTCAAGGTCTATCTGGCCGTCAAGCGTCGCATCCAGCCGGGTGACAAGATGGCGGGCCGTCACGGTAACAAGGGTGTTATCTCCAAGATCTGTCCGGTCGAGGATATGCCCCATGACGAGTACGGCCGTCCGGTCGACATCGTACTGAACCCGCTGGGTGTACCGTCTCGTATGAACATCGGTCAGATCCTCGAAGTGCACCTGGGCCTCGCGGCCAAGGGCATCGGCGAGAAGATCGACCGCATGATCAAAGAACAGCGCGAGCTGCACGAGATGCGCGAGTTCCTGCAACAGGTCTATGACCTGGGCGAGAAGGACTCCCAGCAAGTGAACATTGCCGAGCTGTCTGACGACGACGTGCGTACCCTGGTGGGTAACCTGCGTAAGGGTCTGCCGGTGGCTACACCTGTCTTTGATGGTGCCAAAGAGCGCGAAATCAAAGCCTTGCTGAAGCTGGCCGATCTGCCGGAATCCGGTCAGATCTCCCTGTTCGACGGTCGTACCGGTAACGCCTTCGAGCGCAAGGTCACCGTGGGTTACATGTACATGCTGAAGCTCAACCACCTGGTAGACGACAAGATGCACGCGCGTTCTACCGGTTCCTACAGCCTGGTTACCCAGCAGCCGCTGGGTGGTAAGGCGCAGTTCGGTGGTCAGCGGTTCGGTGAGATGGAAGTGTGGGCCCTGGAGGCTTACGGTGCGGCATATACCCTGCAGGAAATGCTGACCGTCAAGTCTGACGATGTGAACGGCCGTACCAAGATGTACAAGAACATCGTGGATGGCGACCACCGTATGGAGCCGGGCATGCCCGAATCCTTCAACGTATTGCTGAAGGAAATCCGCTCTCTGGGTATCAACATCGAGCTGGACGAAGAGTAAGAGCTCGCTCTTATTGTTCGAGAATTGACGTGGGCGCCCCGCTGTTTCGGCAGCCGGGGCGCCGAGGTTAGACTCCTGACAGGGGAAACACGTGAAAGACTTACTCAAGTTTTTGAAGGCTCAGACCAAGACCGAAGAGTTTGACAGTATCAAGATCGGTCTGGCCTCTCCTGACATGATCCGCTCCTGGTCATTCGGTGAGGTCAAAAAGCCTGAGACCATCAACTACCGGACTTTCAAGCCGGAGCGTGATGGTCTGTTCTGCGCCCGTATCTTCGGACCGGTGAAGGACTACGAGTGTCTGTGCGGCAAGTACAAGCGCCTGAAACACCGTGGTGTGATCTGCGAGAAGTGCGGTGTAGAAGTGACCCAGACCAAGGTCCGTCGTGAGCGCATGGGCCACATCGAGCTGGCCAGCCCGACTGCCCACATCTGGTTCCTGAAGTCCCTGCCGTCCCGTATCGGTCTGCTGCTGGACATGACCCTGCGTGACATCGAGCGCGTGCTGTATTTCGAATCCTATGTAGTGATCGAACCCGGCATGACCAACCTCGAGCGCAGCCAGATGCTCTCCGAAGAGAACTATCTGGACGCATTGGAAGAGTGGGGCGACGAATTCGACGCCAAGATGGGTGCCGAGGCCATTCTGGCTCTGCTGCGCGCCATCGATCTGGAAGGCGAAGTCAAAGCCATGCGTGAGGAGCTGGATCAGACCAACTCCGAGACCAAGCGCAAGAAGACCACCAAGCGTCTGAAGCTGATGGAAGCCTTCCTGCAATCCGGCAACAAGCCGGAGTGGATGATCATGACAGTGCTGCCCGTGCTGCCGCCGGACCTGCGTCCGCTGGTACCGCTGGACGGCGGTCGTTTCGCGACCTCCGATCTGAACGATCTGTACCGTCGCGTGATCAACCGTAACAACCGCTTGAAGCGTCTGCTGGATCTGGCTGCGCCGGACATCATCGTGCGCAACGAAAAGCGCATGCTGCAAGAGTCCGTGGATGCCCTGCTGGACAACGGCCGTCGTGGTCGTGCCATCACCGGTTCCAACAAGCGCCCGCTGAAATCCCTGGCCGACATGATCAAGGGTAAGCAAGGTCGTTTCCGTCAGAACCTGCTGGGTAAGCGTGTCGACTACTCTGGTCGTTCCGTTATCACCGTAGGTCCGACCCTGCGTCTGCATCAGTGCGGTCTGCCGAAGAAGATGGCACTTGAGCTGTTCAAGCCCTTCATCTACGGCAAGCTGGAATCCCGCGGTCTGGCGACCACGATCAAGGCCGCCAAGAAGATGGTGGAGCGCGAAGAAGCCGTCGTTTGGGACATCCTGGACGAAGTGATCCGCGAACACCCGGTTCTGCTGAACCGTGCACCGACCCTGCACCGTCTGGGTATCCAGGCGTTTGAACCGACCCTGATCGAAGGGAAGGCCATCCAGCTGCACCCGCTGGTTTGTGCTGCGTATAACGCGGACTTCGACGGTGACCAGATGGCGGTCCACGTACCGCTGACCCTGGAAGCCCAGCTGGAAGCGCGCGCCCTGATGATGTCCACCAACAACATCCTGTCGCCTGCCTCCGGTGAGCCGATCATCGTTCCTTCCCAGGACGTGGTCTTGGGTCTGTACTACATGACCCGTGCCCGTATCAACGCCAAGGGCGAAGGTATGGTGCTGTCCGGTCCGAAAGAGGCCGAGAAGGTCTACCGTGCCGGTCTGGCCGACCTGCATGCTCGCGTCAAGTGCCGCATCACCGAGTACGTGAAGAACGAAGCCGGTGAGCTGGTTGCCAAGACCGAGATGAAGAACACCACCGTTGGTCGTGCGATCCTGAGCCTGATCCTGCCCAAAGGCATGGAGTATGCGCTGATTGACGAGCCCAAGGTACTGACTGCTGCAGAGCAGGCTGACCTGGACGCCAACCCGCAGAACTGGATCAAGTGCGTCTCCAACAAGGCGCTGGGCAAAAAGCTCATCTCCCGTCTGCTGAACACCTGCTATCGCAAGCAGGGCCTGAAGGATACCGTCATCTTCGCTGACCAGCTGATGTATACCGGTTTCCACTACGCGGCCCTGTCCGGTGCCTCTGTTGGTATCGATGACATGGTCATCCCGGATGCCAAGAAAGACATCATCGCTGCTGCAGAAGCCGAAGTCGCCGAGATCCAGGACCAGTTCCTGTCCGGTCTGGTGACCGCGGGCGAACGTTACAACAAGGTTATCGATATCTGGGCCAGCGCGAACGATCGCGTCTCCAAGGCCATGATGGACAACCTTTCCAAGGAGCGTAACGTCAACTCCCTGGGCGATGAGGAAGAGCAAGCTTCCTTCAACAGCATCTTCATGATGGCCGACTCTGGTGCGCGGGGCTCCGCCGCCCAGATCCGTCAGCTGGCCGGTATGCGTGGCCTGATGGCGAAGCCGGATGGCTCCATCATCGAAACGCCGATCGTGGCGAACTTCCGTGAAGGTCTGAACGTACTGCAGTACTTCATCTCCACTCACGGTGCTCGTAAAGGTCTGGCGGATACCGCACTGAAGACAGCGAACTCCGGTTACCTGACCCGTCGTCTGGTTGACGTGGCCCAGGACATGGTGATCACCGAGGACGACTGCGGCACTACCGACGGTCTGTGGATGACTCCGCTGATCGAGGGTGGCGACGTGGTCGAGCCGCTGCGTGAGCGCGTGCTGGGTCGTGTGGTGGCCGAAGACGTGATCAAGCCGGGTACCGAGGATGAAGTGCTGGTAGCGCGCAACACCCTGCTCGACGAGCAGCTGTGTGACCTGCTGGAGCGCAACTCCGTCGACCGCGTGAAGGTACGTTCTGCCATCACCTGTGAGACCGACTTCGGTAACTGTGCTCACTGCTACGGCCGTGATTTGGCCCGTGGTCACCTGGTTAACAAGGGTGAGGCTGTCGGTGTTATCGCCGCTCAGTCCATCGGTGAACCGGGCACCCAGCTGACGATGCGTACCTTCCACATCGGTGGTGCCGCATCCCGAGCGGCTGCCGAGAGCAGCATCCAGGTGAAGAACACCGGTAGCATCAAGTTGCAGAACGCCAAGTTCGTTCTGAACAACTCTGACAAGCTGGTTATCACCTCCCGTTCTACCGAGCTGACCATCATGGACGAGATGGGCCGTACCAAGGAAAGCCACAAGCTGCCTTACGGTTCCGTGCTGGAAGTGAAGGATGGCGAAGCGGTGAACGCCGGTGATACCGTCGCGAACTGGGACCCGCACACCCACCCGATCATCACCGAAGTGGCGGGTCGCCTGCACTTCGAACACATGATCGACGGTGTGACCATCACTCGTCAGACCGACGAGCTGACCGGTCTCTCTTCCATCGTCGTGCTGGATGTCAACGAGCGTCCGAGCGCCGGTAAAGAGATGCGTCCGACCGTGAAACTGGTCGATCTGAACGGCAAGGATGTGATGATCCCGGGCACCGACGTTCCCGCCCAGTACTTCCTGCCGGGCAAGGCGATCGTGAACCTGGAAGATGGTGCCAACGTGGGCGTGGGTGATGCGGTTGCGCGTATCCCGCAAGAGTCCAGCGGTACCAAGGACATCACCGGTGGTCTGCCGCGCGTTGCGGATCTGTTCGAAGCACGTCAGCCGAAAGAGCCGGCCATCCTGGCCGAGATCTCCGGTACCATCTCCTTCGGGAAAGAGACCAAGGGCAAACGCCGTCTGGTCATCACCCCGACCGATGGTGGCGAGATCTACGAAGAGATGATTCCGAAATGGCGTCACCTCAACGTGTTCGAAGGTGAAAAAGTTGAGAAGGGTGAAGTGCTGGCGGACGGTCCCGAGTCTGCTCATGACATCCTGCGTCTGCGCGGTATCAGCCCGGTCGCCAACTACATCGCCAACGAAGTGCAGGACGTTTACCGTCTGCAAGGCGTTAAGATCAACGACAAGCACATCGAAGTCATCGTGCGTCAGATGCTTCGCAAGTGCGAGATCCTGAGCGCTGGCGACACCGACCTGATCGAAGGTGAGCAGGTTGAAGTGGCCCGTGTGAAGATTGCCAACCGTAAACTGGTTGCCGAAGGCAAGACCCCGGCTACCTACCGTCATATCCTGATGGGTATTACCAAGGCATCTCTGAGCACCGAGTCCTTTATCTCGGCAGCTTCCTTCCAGGAGACCACCCGGGTGCTGACCGAAGCAGCCGTTGGTGGCAAGCGTGATGAACTGCGCGGCCTGAAAGAGAACGTGATCGTGGGTCGTCTGATCCCGGCTGGTACCGGCTTTGCCTACCACCACAGCCGCATCAACCAGCGTGCCGCCGCAGCCCGTGCTGTCGGTGTGCCGCAGGTGACTGCCGATGAAGCTCAGCAAAACCTGGCGGATCTGCTCAACGCAGCCGGCAGTTTTGACGAAGAGTAATCTTCCGCTGCAGTGATCGAAAAGGGCCCCTTCTAGGGGCCCTTTTTTCATTCCGGAGCCGGTTGCCTGGCTGCACCTGGCTGGGGCAGGGGGATGATCCAGTGCAAGGTTATAGAGCAAAAAATCAAAAAAAGTTGACATTGCCCCGTCGCAACTGAAAACTCGGGAAAGTTGAATGGGTATTACAGGGGTAGAACATGGCTGTCGGTATCGAGGAAGTACTGCTTCCCGAAGAGCAACTGAGCGGTCGCGCTTTTACAGACGAAGACAGGGAGCTGTTGCGTTCATATGGGGGCCTTATCGAAGGCCTGGCCGATCTGTTCGGCAAGCACTGCGAGGTGGTGCTCCACTCCCTGGAAAATCTGCATGAGTCCGTGATCCAAATCGCGAATGGTTTCAATACGGGTCGAACTCTGGGGGCGCCGATCACCGATCTCGCCCTGCGGATGCTCAAGGATATCGAGAGCACGGGTCAGGATCACACCCAGAGTTATTTTGCCCGCAGTCGGACCGGTGCCTTGATGAAGTCGAGCACCATCGCCATCCGTAACCGCGACAAGCAGGTGATCGGCCTTATCTGCATCAACCTGCACATCAATGCACCTTTCCACGAGTTCGTGGCCGAATTCTTCCCGACGCCACAGCAGGTGGAGCGGCAATCACCGGAGACCTTCGCCAACAGCGTCGAAGAGCTGGTTGCCCAGACGGTGGACAACACCATCGACGAGATCAATCGTGATCCCTCCGTGGCCAACAATGCCAAGAACCGTTTTATCGTGACCCAGTTGTTCGAGAAGGGCATATTTGATATCAAGGATTCGATCAACCTGGTCGCCGACAAGCTGAATATTTCCAAACATACCGTGTATCTCTACATCCGACAGCGCAAGCAGGGTGAAGAAGAGAGCGAGTAAGCGCCATAGATAGGGGATAGATAACAATGGCTAAAGAAGTGATTGCAACCGACAAGGCGCCTGCCGCAATTGGCCCTTATGTCCAGGCTACCAAGCTGGGTGAGCTGGTCTTTACCTCCGGGCAGATCCCGCTCGATCCGGCCACCATGGACATCGTTGCCGGTGGCATCGAGGCTCAGGCAGAGCAGGTGATGAAGAATCTGGTCGCAGTCTTGAAAGCCGCAGGGGCCGATACCAGCAAGGTACTGAAGACCACCTGCTTCCTGAGTGACATGAACAACTTCGTGGCCTTCAACCAGGTGTATGCCCGCTACTTTGGCGAATCCGCTCCGGCACGTTCCTGTGTGGAAGTTGCTCGTCTGCCCAAGGATGTACTGGTCGAAGTCGAAGCCATCGCTTACGTCTGAGCCTGTGTCATTGGAAAAGCCCCTCCCAGGAGGGGCTTTTGCGTCTATGAGGTAGAATGGATGCACCGCTGTGCAGGAGTGCGATCATGAGTCTGAATTTTGCTCTGCTGGTCACCGGGCCCGCCTATGGCACCCAGACGGCCAGCACGGCCTATCGTTTTGCCCTGAGTCTGGTCGAGCAGGGACACCGCTTGTCCCACCTCTTCTTCTATCAGGAGGGGGTGTGCAATGCCAATGGCCTCCATGCGCCAGCCAGCGATGAGACCGACCTGGTGGCGTTGTGGCGCGAGTTGGCCATCCAGCAGGGCATCCGTATCGATGTGTGTGTGGCTGCGGCCATGCGCCGTGGCGTGCTGGATGAGCAGGAGGCCAAGGGAATGGGACGGGAGCATTTCAATCTGGAAGCGCCATTCTGCCTAAGCGGGCTCGGTCAGTTGGCGGAAGCCGCACTGACCGCTGATCGCTTCGTTCAGTTCTAGGGGGACAAAATGACCAGAATAGCGTTTATCTCACGGCGTGGTGCCCATGGTTCGGCGAGTGGTCGGGAGGGGCTGGATGCTCTGCTGGCCACCTCTGCATTGACGGAGTCCCTGGCACTCTTTCTGGTGGGGGATGGCGTGATGCAACTGGTGAGGGAGCAATCACCACACGCCATATTGCAGCGTCACTACGCCCCGACCTTCAAGATGCTGGAACTGTATGACATCGAGGAGATCTATGTCTGTGCGATGTCACTGGCTGAGCGAGGACTGACGGCGGCGGATCTGCTAATCCCAGTTATTTCGCTCTCTCCTGCGGAAATTCGCCGTAGCTGGGCGGGTTTCACCACCCACATCTGCTTCTGAGGTGCCCGTGATACAGCTGATATTGAACTCTCCCTTCATGAGCCAGGATCTCGAGTTGGCGTTGCGTTACCGCATGGAAGGGGATCTGGTGGTGTTGATGCAGGATGCCGTGATGGCGGCTGCTGCCCCCGGGTGGTGCAAGCGCTTGGCAGACGTCCCCCTTTACGTCATGAAGGAAGACTTGAAAGCGAGAGGCTTGTCATCCGGGATCGGGATGGAACTCGATATGCCGGGTTTGATCAGGTTGATCGCCGAGCACGGATCACCGCAGACCTGGGGCGGTTAGGCTTGGTTTTCCTTTTTATCTCAGTTGCTTAGCATAATGTCATTCGACTGTCATTTGCCATTTCGGTGTGCAAATTGTATAAATCTTGACTCCCCAGACAACAGGGCATAAAATTTCGCGTCCCCGTATCTGCGGGGAGGATTTTTCACACGTTTATGAAGTCATTATCAGGAGCCTTTTGATGGCAACTATTAACCAGTTGGTTCGCAAGCCACGCATCAAGCTCGTTGTGAAAAGCAACGTGCCGGCGCTGGAAGCGTGCCCTCAGAAGCGTGGCGTATGCACCCGTGTATACACCACCACCCCGAAGAAGCCTAACTCTGCACTGCGTAAAGTATGCCGTGTACGTCTGACCAACGGCTTCGAAGTCACCTCCTACATCGGTGGTGAAGGTCACAACCTGCAAGAGCACTCTGTTGTTCTGATCCGTGGCGGTCGTGTAAAAGACTTGCCAGGTGTTCGTTATCACACCGTTCGTGGTGCGTTGGACTGTGCCGGTGTTAAAGACCGTAAGCAGGCTCGCTCCAAGTATGGCGTGAAGCGTCCGAAAGCTTAATGGTTCTCCGTTAAGTAAGGCCAAACGTTAATTCGTTTCTAGTTAGATAACTTTCTAGTTTTGGGTAACCCCTGAAGTTACGGAGAATTTGAAATGCCAAGACGTCGTGTTGTTGGTCAGCGTAAAATCCTGCCGGATCCCAAGTTCGGATCTGAGCTGCTGGCTAAATTTGTCAACGTAGTAATGGTTGACGGTAAGAAATCTGTTGCAGAAGCCATCGTATATGGCGCCCTGGACATCATTGCCACCAAATCTGGCAAAGAGCACCTGGCCCTGTTCGAAGTCGCTCTGGACAACATTCGTCCGGCGGTCGAGGTTAAATCTCGTCGCGTCGGTGGTGCAACCTATCAGGTGCCGGTAGAAGTTCGTCCGGTACGTCGCAATGCTCTGGCAATGCGCTGGTTGGTTGATGCCGCTCGTAAACGTGGTGAAAAATCAATGGCTCAGCGTTTGGCTGGCGAGCTGCTGGATGCCGCTGACAATAAGGGTTCGTCTGTCAAGAAACGTGAAGACGTTCACCGTATGGCTGAAGCGAACAAGGCCTTCGCTCACTTCCGCTGGTAATCCGCTTGCGCAGGGTCTTCTGACTCTGCGCACCTTTAATTATCTGGGGACAAGCGCCCTAGTAAGAGGATGACAATGGCTCGTACAACCCCCATTGAGCGTTATCGTAATATCGGTATCTCCGCTCACATCGACGCCGGTAAGACTACTACTACCGAGCGCGTTCTGTTTTACACCGGTGTAAGTCACAAGATCGGTGAAGTTCACGATGGCGCCGCCACCATGGACTGGATGGAACAGGAACAAGAGCGTGGTATCACCATCACCTCCGCCGCGACCACCGCTTTCTGGTCCGGTATGGGTAAACAGTTCCAACCGCACCGTATCAACATCATCGATACCCCGGGCCACGTTGACTTTACTATCGAAGTAGAGCGTTCCATGCGTGTTCTGGATGGCGCCGTGATGGTGTACTGTGCCGTAGGTGGCGTACAGCCCCAGTCTGAAACCGTATGGCGTCAGGCTAACAAGTACAAGGTTCCCCGTATCGCGTTCGTCAACAAGATGGACCGTACCGGTGCCAACTTCCTGCGCTGCGTTGAGCACATCAAGACCCGTCTGAAAGGTAACCCGGTTCCTCTGCAACTGAACATCGGTTCCGAAGAGAACTTCAAGGGCGTTATCGACCTGGTCAAGATGAAAGCCATCAACTGGAGCGAAGCTGACCAGGGCGTATCCTTCGACTACGAAGACGTCCCGGCTGAGCTGCTGGAACAGGCGCAAGAAATGCGCATGAACCTGGTTGAAGCCGCTGCTGAAGCGTCTGAAGACCTGATGGAAAAATACCTGGGTGGTGAAGAACTGACTGAAGAAGAGATCAAGAAAGCTCTGCGTCAGCGTGTTCTGAACAACGAAATCATCCTGGTTACCTGTGGCTCCGCGTTCAAGAACAAGGGCGTACAGGCCATGCTGGATGCCGTGGTCGAGTACCTGCCGGCTCCGACCGACGTTGCTGCTATCGACGGTCTGAAGCTGGATGGCGAGACCAAGGACGAGCGTCACGCTTCCGATGACGAGCCGTTCTCTGCTCTGGCATTCAAGATTGCTACCGACCCGTTCGTGGGCAACCTGACCTTCTTCCGTGTTTACTCCGGTGTGGTCAGCTCCGGTGACTCCGTGCTGAACTCCGTTAAAGAGAAGCGCGAGCGTTTCGGCCGTATCGTTCAGATGCACGCCAACAAGCGTGAAGAGATCAAAGAAGTTCGCGCAGGCGACATCGCTGCTGCCATCGGCCTGAAGGACGTCACCACCGGTGACACCCTGTGTGACGAAAGCGCACCGATCATCCTGGAGCGTATGGAATTCCCGGAACCGGTAATCTCCATCGCCGTTGAGCCGAAATCCAAGGCTGACCAAGAGAAGATGGGCCTGGCTCTGGGCCGTCTGGCTCAGGAAGATCCGTCCTTCCGCGTATGGACCGACGAAGAATCTGGCCAAACCATCATCGCCGGTATGGGTGAGCTGCACCTGGACATCATCGTTGACCGTATGCGTCGCGAGTTCAAGGTAGAAGCCAACGTAGGTAAGCCGCAGGTTGCCTACCGTGAAACCATCCGCAACACCGTCAAGGACATCGAAGGCAAGCATGCCAAGCAGTCCGGTGGTCGTGGTCAGTACGGTCACGTCGTTATCGACATGTACCCGCTGGAAGAAGGCAAAGCCTACGAATTCGTCAACGACATCAAGGGTGGCGTGATTCCGGGCGAATTCATCCCGGGTGTTGACAAGGGTATCCGCGAGCAGCTGAAGTCCGGCCCGCTGGCAGGCTATCCGGTAATGGATCTGGGTGTGCGTCTGCACTTCGGTTCCTACCATGATGTCGACTCTTCCGAACTGGCGTTCAAGATCGCTGCTTCTCTGGCGTTCAAGGCTGGCTTCATGAAGGCCAACCCGGTACTGCTCGAGCCGATCATGAAGGTCGAAGTCGAGACTCCGGAAGACTACATGGGCGACGTGATCGGTGACCTGAACCGTCGTCGCGGCCTGATCGAAGGCATGGAAGATGGCCCGTCCGGCAAGATCGTACGTGCGCTGGTGCCGCTGGCCGAAATGTTCGGTTACGCCACCTCCCTGCGTTCTGCTACCCAGGGTCGTGCTTCCTACGCCATGGAATTCGCCAAGTATCACGATGCCCCGACCAACGTCGCCCAGGCCGTGATCGAAGAGCGCAAATCCAAGTAATTTAAGATTCCCCGCCTACGACGGTAGGCGGGTTTAACCTAGAAGGACTACGTCGTGTCTAAAGAAAAATTTGAGCGTAATAAACCGCACGTAAACGTCGGCACCATCGGCCACGTTGACCACGGTAAAACCACCCTGACCGCCGCCATCACCAACGTGCTGGCCAAGCACTTCGGTGGTAAAGCTTTCGCCTTCGACCAGATCGACAAGGCACCGGAAGAGCGTGAGCGTGGTATCACCATCAACACCTCCCACGTAGAATACGACACTGCAACCCGCCACTACGCCCACGTAGATTGCCCGGGTCACGCCGACTACGTTAAAAACATGATCACCGGTGCTGCCCAGATGGACGGCGCAATCCTGGTAGTAGCAGCGACTGACGGCCCGATGCCGCAGACTCGTGAGCACATCCTGCTGGGTCGTCAGGTAGGCGTTCCGTACATCATCGTGTTCATGAACAAGTGCGACATGGTAGATGACGAAGAGCTGCTGGAACTGGTCGAGATGGAAGTTCGCGAACTGCTGTCCGAGTACGACTTCCCGGGTGATGACCTGCCGGTAGTCCGTGGTTCCGCACTGAAAGCGCTGGAAGGCGAAGCTCAGTGGGAAGAGAAGATCCTGGAACTGGCTGGCCACCTGGACACCTACATTCCGGAGCCGGAGCGTGCCATTGACCAGCCGTTCCTGATGCCTATCGAAGACGTATTCTCCATCGCAGGCCGTGGTACCGTAGTTACCGGTCGTGTAGAGCGCGGTATCGTCAAGGTTGGTGAAGAAGTGGAAATCGTTGGTATCAAAGATACCACCAAGACCACCTGTACCGGCGTTGAAATGTTCCGCAAACTGCTGGACGAAGGTCGTGCAGGTGAGAACGTTGGCGCACTGCTGCGTGGCGTGAAGCGTGAAGACGTAGAGCGTGGTCAGGTACTGGCCAAGCCGGGCACCATCAAGCCGCACACCAAGTTCGAATCCGAAGTGTACGTGCTGTCCAAAGAAGAAGGTGGTCGTCACACTCCGTTCTTCAAGGGCTACCGTCCGCAGTTCTACTTCCGTACTACCGACGTGACCGGTACCATCGAACTGCCGGAAGGCGTAGAGATGGTAATGCCGGGCGACAACATCAAGATGGTTGTTACCCTGATTGCCCCGATCGCGATGGACGACGGCCTGCGTTTCGCCATCCGTGAAGGTGGCCGTACCGTAGGTGCTGGTGTTGTAGCTAAAGTTATCGCTTAATCGATACTTTATATGCACACATAAAAGGGGTGGCTTCGGCCACCCCTTTTACTTTTGGGGCTTTAAATGGCTTGTGAGATACTTTTGCGAAATCATCTATAGAGGTAGTTGCTGTGAGTAAACCCGCCATTTTTCTGGATCGCGATGGTGTCATCAACAAAGACACGGGTTATGTCAGCCAGGTTGATGACTTCCATTTTCTGCCCGGGGCGATTGAGGCCATGCAATTGCTGAAGAAAAAAGGCTATTTGCTGGTCGTGGTGACCAACCAATCCGGCATTGCCCGTGGTTACTTCACTGAAGATGACTTCATGAACCTGACCGAGTGGATGGATTGGTCATTGGCCGATCGCGATGTGGATCTCGATGGTATCTACTTCTGCCCCCATCACCCGAACCACGGTGCCCCCTGCGACTGCCGCAAACCCGAACCGGGTATGTTGTTGCTTGCCCAGCGGGAGCTCGGTATCGATATGAGCCGCTCTTATATGGTGGGTGACAAACCTTCAGACTTGAAGGCGGCCATCAATGCCAAGGTCGGTCACAAGATAATGGTCAGAACGGGTAAGCCGATTACTGATGCGGGGATTGAACTGGCCGATGCCATCTACGACAACCTGCATGATTTTGCCGTTGCAGCACCTGTCGCAGGCTGATTTCGCTGGATTAAGATGCTTTTTGGTGGCTTTGTGAGCGATTGAACGATGGAAGCCATCTTTTTGCAATTATCCCCTTGCCAGAACGAATTCGCTCCCTATAATGCGCCTCCATCGACAGGGCAAGCAGCAACGCAAAGCCTGAGTCGATAGCCTCGAAAAGCCTTTGAAAATAAGGCTTGACTCGAGAAGGCGGTTGAGTAGAATGCCACTCCCGCAGCAGCGCAAAAGCTGCGTCGCTCTTTAACAATTTGAATCAAGCAATCTGTGTGGGCACTCACAGCATCGAGCATCAAAAACAA